>JAFOBC010000103.1 GCA_017382015.1 Clostridia bacterium | reverse complement strand
GATAGGCACGTTTATTGTCGCAATAACCGTTGTTTACAGACAGAAAGCGCTTTATCCGCTGTATATTTTCGTGTTCGTCACAGGTCTTCTCAACGGCTTTGCAACCTGGTGGATACCTTACCTGTACATATGGACCGTGCTCTGGGGCGCAGTAATGCTGCTGCCAAAAAATATGCCAAAGAAGGCAAAGCCCGTCGTTTACGCGCTTGTGTGCGCCTTGCACGGCTTGCTTTACGGCGTGCTCTATGCCCCTGCTCAGGCGCTGCTTTTCGGGCTGAATTTTGAGGGTATGGTTGCCTGGATTGCCGCAGGATTGCCGTTTGATGTAACGCACGCTGTCAGCAACCTTTGCTGTGGTATGCTCATCTGCCCCATGGTCGCAATTCTCAGAAGAGTAAACAAAGGGCTTCGCTGAACAGAACAAAAACAAAAAAGCCACGGAAGGCAACCCTTCCGTGGCTGATTTTATTGTACGGATTATTCTTCTTCCATTCTTGATTTTGCGTCTTCGATAACCTTCTGCTGAACGTTCATCGGAGCATCCTCATAGCGGACAAACTCAAAGCTGAAGTAGCCTCTGCCCTGAGTAACCTGACGAAGAACAGTTGCGAAATCGCCCATCTCGCCCATAGGAACCTCAGCAACAAACTCCTGAAGAGCAGGCTCATCGGACGGACCCATGCCGATAACACGGCCGCGACGCTTTGTGATATCGCCCATGATATCGCCGAACTTTGATTCGGGCATATAGACCTTAAGGAGACCGACAGGCTCAAGGATTGTGGGCTGTGCTTCGGGGATAGCTGCCTTGAATGCAAGAGCAGCAGCTGTCTTGAATGCCATTTCGGATGAGTCAACGGGATGGTAAGAACCGTCATGAAGAGCAGCCTTGATACCTACCATCGGGTAGCCTGCGATAAGACCCTTTGCGATACAGTCGCGAAGACCCTTTTCAACTGCAGGGAAGAAGTTCTTCGGAACAGCACCGCCGACAACCTCATCGGATGTGAATACGAAATCCTCTTCGCCCATATACGGCTCAAAACGAATCCAAACGTCACCAAACTGGCCGTGACCGCCGGACTGCTTCTTGTGGCGACCCTGCTTGTCGATAACCTTGCGGATTGTTTCTCTGTATGCAACTCTGGGAACAGTGAGGTCAACCTCTACGCCGAACTTAGCCTTGAGCTTGGACTTGACAACGTCAAGATGCTGCTCGCCAAGACCGCTGACAACCTGCTCGCGGGTCTCTTTGTTAATCTGGAATTTGATTGTGGGATCTTCTTCGCAAAGGCGAACCATACCTGCGGCAACCTTTTCCTCTTCACCCTTCTTGCGTACGTTGATTGCCATTGAGAAGCAGGGTGCAGGGAAGGAAACGGGGTCAAGAATAACCTCGTTCTTGGGAGCATAAAGTGTATCGCCTGTGACAGTGTTTGCAAGCTTTGTTGCAGCACCGATATCACCGGCACAAATGCAGTTTGTGTCTTCCTGCTTGCCGCCGCGTACAGTAACGAGCTTGCCCATACGCTCGGGCTCACCTGTACGGGAGTTGACAGCCTGAACGTCTGATGTGAGCTTACCGGAAGCAACCTTGAAGTAGGACATCTTACCTACGAACGGGTCAGCAACAGTCTTGAAGCAGATAGCTGCAAGCGGGCCGTTTTCGTCGCACTTGACGTCGCCCTCTTTGAGGTTTGTTGCGTCGGGAGCAAAGTTAGCAATACCGTCAAGGAGCATATCAACAGCATCCATTGTGTAACCTGCGCAAGCAAATACGGGCACAACTGAACCTTCAGCAATACCCTGCTTAAGGCCGTTGACGATTTCTTCCTGAGTGAATTCCTCACCCTCGAAGAACTTCTCCATAAGTGCATCGTCAGCAGAAGCAACAGCCTCTGTGAAGATGTCTCTCATAGCATTGACTCTGTCATCATCGGGCATTGCGATTTCGTTTGCGTTGCCGTATGTGTATGAATAAGCCTTGTTTGTAACAAGGTTTACGTAGCTTACAATCTTGCCGTCAACAATCTGGGGAACAACCATCGGGCAGGCGGATGCACCGACCTGAGCAACGATAGTGT
The DNA here is from genome assembly GCA_017382015.1 of Clostridia bacterium. Lineage (GTDB taxonomy): Bacteria > Bacillota > Clostridia > Oscillospirales > Acutalibacteraceae > UBA8612. The sequence goes on along the minus strand of JAFOBC010000103.1, from coordinate 2,010 downwards.
TGAATGTGCGGTAGAAATCGTTCTGCTCTGTATCAAGTCTTGTAACAGCAAACATCTTGGAGATGCCGCGCTTGTCAGCAGCCTTGAGAGCCTTCTCTGCACCGACGTCAAATTTTTCCATGCTGCCGCCGACAACAATAAGTGCACATTCAGCGGCACGGACACCTTCGGCAATGCCGCCGGCAAAGTCGAACATACCGGGAGTGTCGAGCAGGTTTACCTTGCAGCCGCCCCACTCGAGCGGAGCAACAGCTGTTGAAACGGACGCCGTGCGGCGCTTTTCCTCTGCGTCGAAGTCGAGGACTGTGTTTCCGTCTGCAACACGGCCGAGGCGATCGGTTGCCTTGGCAATATAAAGCATAGCTTCGGCGAGAGTGGTCTTACCTCTGTCACCGTGGCCTACAAGAGCAATGTTACGAATGTCTTTTGCGTTATACGCTTTCAATGTGGTTTCCTCCTTACAATCGGTCTGAATCTGAAGCGACCGATGTGTGTTTAAAATTAAGCGGTATCCGCCCAATAAAGCAAATACTATGGTGAATTATAACATAACCTTTTCTCTTTTTCAAGAATTTTTTTAGAAATTGCACAAAAATTTTATGTTTTTTGAAATTCTTTTTATCAAATTCTTTTTTCTCCCGCGATACAAAAACGATTGCCTTATTGTCAGCAATGGTATATAATAGATATATTGTATTCAGTAAAATAAAATACACAACATAAAGAGAGTTGCTCGAAAATGACAAAAACTGTTTTAAGGATAATTTCTGTATTCATTGTGCTCTCAACCGTCTGCATTTCGCTGTTCGGCTGTTCAAAAACCGTTAAAGACGCAGAGCTCAGGTGTCCTATGGCAAGCGAGCCGACTTCCGTCGACCCGCAAACAACCGACACCGGCGAGAGCCTGACAATCGCCGCCAACTGCTACGAAAGCCTGATGAAAATTGACGAAAACGGCAGCATTGTGCTCGCCGCCGCATCGGATATGGCGGCATCGCCCGACGGTCTGACGTACACATTCAGACTCAAGCAGGATAACAAGTGGCATATCAACTCAAACCACGAGGAAGTTTTCGGTGAAAACTACGAAACGGCGATTGACCTGCGCGTAACCGCACACGATTTTGTGTTCGGAATTCAGCGTGCGCTCAGCCCCGAAACAAAAGCACCCCAGGCTTACCGTCTGTTTATGATTAAGAATGCGCGCAAGGTAAACAGCGGCGAATTGCCGGTCAGCAGTCTTGGCGTAACGGCAATTGACGATTACACCCTGCAGATTCAGCTTGACCACACAAGCTCCGAGCTTATGCAGCTGCTCACAGAGCCGATAACCGCGCCCTGCAACCGAGCTTTCTTTGAAGCCACAAAGGGACGCTACGGTCTGAGCGCAGAGTATGTGCTTTGCAACGGCCCGTTCTACCTCTCACGCTGGTACAGCGGCAGTAATATTCTCCTGCGCCGCAATCCCGATAACGTGAGCTCACAGGCATTCGTATACTCGCTTACTTACGCCTTCACTCAGGACAGCGAGCTTATTCTGGATAATCTGCTCGACGGCAAATATTCCGCCGCGCCGCTCACAGCCACACAGATTGAAGAGGCAAAAAACAAGGGCTGCACAGTGCACGAAATACAGAACACCGTGTGGGGGCTTGTGTTCAACTGCTCCGACTCGCTGATGAACAGCACTCAGCTTCGTCTGGCACTTGCAACGTCTGTAAACTTCGACTATATCCGCTCTGCCGCACAGGGTATGTCAACCGCGGCAACAGGAGTAATACCGCCCTCGTGCAATGTTGACGGCAAGCCGTATGCTCAGGTTGCTCCCTCTCTCGGTCTGCTCAAGCACGATAACACATCGGCAAAGAAATATTATGACAGCTTCACCCAGGGGCAAGGCTGCAGTTTCTCTGTCCTTTGCACACCCGCCTACGAAAACGCTGTGCGAAAAATCATACAGGATTGGCAACAGCTTTTCGGAATCACGCTAACAGCAAGCGTAGAGGTTGT
>JAFOBC010000102.1 GCA_017382015.1 Clostridia bacterium | reverse complement strand
TTGACTGATGTCCAAGAAGTGCATCTACACCCCAGCCGCCATCAAGAAAGACTTTAATCTCCGCATCTATTGCGAATTGAAGAATCTGTCTTACATCTGTTATATTGACCATCTTATCATCCTCACAAATTCTTATTTATAGCAATCAAATAATAACATAAATCGATGTTATTATCAACCATACAAAAAACGAAAACTTGTTTTCTTTTGGGAGATATATTATAATATCGCCAACAGACACAAGAAGGTGATATTATGGCGAAGGGACAGGGAAGGTCTTCCGGTCAGGGTGTTAAGCTCCTTTACATAAGAGATTATTTAAGAGCACATACAAATAAAGACCACGCAAAAAATGCATCAGAAATTTGCAAATATTTAGCATCGAACGGAATTGATGCTAAACCGAAAACCATATATAATGATATTTTGAGACTTCAAGTCGATTTTGGCGAACCCATTGAATACAGTGCAAAAAACAGAGGCTATTATATTACAAAGCCTTTGTTTGAGCCATATGAACTCAGATTAATTGTTGATAGTATTCAGTCATCAAAATTCATTACTCAATCTGAGGCTCAGGCGATTACGGCAAAAATCAAAGGTTTTGCAGATATTTACACCAAAAACACCCTCAATAGAACCGCTTATGTTTCTGACCGTGTTCGCAGTAGGAATGAAAGCGTTGTGAAAGATGCAGATAAAATACACCTTGCTATTTCTTTGAATATGAAAATAGGATTCCGGTATTTTCATTATACCCCTAACAAGCAGAATCCTAAAAAGTATTCAAAAAAAGGTGAAATGTATATCGTCAGCCCTTGGGCATGCCATTGGGATAATGGCAATTACTACCTTTACGCTTATGTTTCAGAAAAAGAGGGTTTCCGCAGTTTCCGCATTGACCGTATGGAAGCAATAACAAACCCCATTACCGAAGACCGTGAAGGCGTCGATTTGTTCAAAGCGGAGCACCTGACAAAAACTGAGGCAAAAGTTTTTCAAATGTATCACGGTGAAAAGTATAATGTTAAGATTAGATTTATCAACCGTTTTGCGGATGCGGTTATAGACCAATTCGGCAAAGACATTATGATGATTCCTGACGGCGATAAACATTTCACTATTAATCAGCTAATCGAAATTAGCCCACCATTTTTTGCTTGGATTTCTACTTTTGGTAGAGGTGTAAAAATTTTAAGCCCTCAGCCGGCAATTGAGGGAATGAGAGACTATATTCAAAAAGTAGCAGATATGTATAGCGATGAGGGCGAAGGTTAAAATCCTTCGCCCTCTTTGTCTTTGTTATAATATGTTCAGAGATGTTTAAACGAGTTTTGATACATTCGAAGATGTTATAAGATGTTCGGAGATGTTCAAATCAGCGTTTAATGGTCTCTTTTGGTTTGCTGAGTTGCTCTAACGGAGAAAGTCTGTCATAGTTCTTTGCAATGTCCGCATCAAAAATAGAACAGTAGTGTTTTGTCATGTTCAGGGTGCTATGACCCAAGAGCCGCTGAAGCATAAAGGCATCGCCGCCGCAATCAACCAAATACTTTCTTGCGAAAGAATGGCGGAATAAGTGCAGACTTGTTTTCTCAATTCCACGTGAGCGGTTATATCTGACTATTGCCGTCCTTAATGCACTTTCTGTCATTTTTTCTCCATATTGGGTGCAAAAAAGATAATCTTCAGGATTACCCTTGCGGACAGACATATAGTCATTAAGTATTATAATCATTCTACTACAAAGGGGAACAACCTGAATTTTGCCGTTTTTATTATGCCTGAAAATTATCTGCCGTTCTTTCAGAAAAACATCACGGTTCTGAATGTTGCGGACAGTGGCGGCACGGCAACCGCAATTCATGAAAAAGTTAATAATAACCCAATTCCTGAATTCGCTAAAGTCTGCTTTTTTGCCGGGTCTTTTTAAGAGCCGCTCAAGTTCTTCATCAGAATATGTTTCTTTAACCGTTTCTTTCTCTCTGATATTTGTTATATTCAGAGTGGATAGTTCTTCACGATTACACCAATTATAGAAAGTGTGAAGCATCCGGACATAGGTTGCAATAGAATTATGTGCAAGACCTGATTCTCTCATCGACATAATCATTTCATCGAGGTGTCTTTTGGATATATCATCAAAAGGTGTTGATATATCCAAGTGCTTTGAAATACTATGCAAATGCTGACGATAATTTCTGATTGTAATATCAGAAATCCCTCTTGCAGTCTGAGAAATAATGAAATTCTCAAAGACCTCACTGAATGTTTTTTTCGATTGTTCATGGAATACAATTTTCGAACGCATAAACAGAACGCATCCTTTCATTAAAAAGTGTAAAAAAGGATGCGTTCTGAAAAACTATAAAACAAATGAAAAATCCCTTGAAACTCCTAGAGTTTCGAGGGATTGGAGCTGCTAGGCGGACTCGAACCGCCGACCTCATCCTTACCAAGGATGTGCTCTACCACCTGAGCCATAGCAGCGAAAATGGCGACCCGGAACGGGCTCGAACCGTCGACCTCTAGCGTGACAGGCTAGCGTTCTAACCAACTGAACTACCGGGCCATTTTGCTCTGTTGCGAAAATCACAACATGAACAATTATATCAATTAACTTGTTTTTGTCAATACTTTTTTGAAAAAATGGTCGCCCTGAGGCGACCGTTTACGGCGCGGTTAAGCTTTTTATTTGCTCTTTTTCTTTTTATCGGTTGCTTTTTTGCTGCTCTGCTTTTTCACAATGAGGAGCGTAGCGGCGGCAACAACAGCTATGCCGCCTGCAGCAATCGCAGCGATAATAACGGGAGAAGCTTGCTTCTTGGCCGAAACGCTGCCGGGCGAGCTTTGTGTAGTGAGTGCGTATATTTCTTCACCGTCAAAGCTTTCTGCGTGGTCTACTTCAATGTTGAAGTGAACGTAGCCGGTTGTTTTTGCGCGGAATTCCAGCCGGCAAAGCAGACCTGCGCTGTCTAGTGGCTTGGTAGAGGTGTAGCTTACTTTAACCTTTCCGGGTTCAATTTCAGTTGCGGTGATGTAAGGGTCAAGCTCCTTGACGATGTCGCCGCCCTTTTCGCTACCCTCTGCAAACTTAACGTCGTTTGCGTTGTATAATATGTAAAATTCTGTTGTATACAGCGCGGAATCCTTCGATACGTTAATATCTACCGTTATGTTTTCGCCTTCTTCCTGTGTGGCGAAAACAGTGAAAATAACGTCTGATGAAGCACAGCAGGGAATAACGCTTGCCGGCAGGCAAAGTAAAGCCATTATTATGCAGATTAGTTTTTTCATAAAGACAACTCCTTTGAAAGAGATTGCGAGTAAATTTTAAAGCCTTACTCCGACTGCTTGCGCCGAAGTAAGGCTTGATTGTGTCAGGTCAAAGTCTGATTATTTCTTTTTGCCGAGAATGAAGAGGCAAACGCCTGCGCCGATAACCGCAACAACGATTACGGCAATGATAACAACCTTCTTGATGTTTACGCTGCTGCCGGAGTTCTCTGCTTCAGTTGTTTCGTCAGCAAATGTCCAGATGTAAGCAGTTGTCTGATCGTCGCTGTAAAGCTCGTCTGTGTACTCTACAGAAGTCTCTTCCATAGTGGTTGTTTCTACGCTGTTAACAAGAATCCATGTAGTGGCGGGTTTTGCTGCTGAGTTGGATTTTTTGGTTGTGTTGTTGTTCTTGTTTGTAGCGTTGTTCTTATTTGTAGCGTTGTTCTTGTTTGTAGCGTTGTTCTTGTTTGTAGCGTTGTTCTTGGTTGTATTGTTGTTCTTCTTGGTTGTATTGTCGTTCTTCTTGGTTGTAGTGTCGTTCTTCTTGGTTGTTGACTCATCTTTATTGCTTGAGGTTAGTTGTTCGGGTCGTGTAACTATCGGATACTCGGAACCCTCTTCGTCATCCTCATCGGGATCAGCATCTGCAGGGGGTGCATCGGGGTCAGCATCTGCAGGAGGAGTATCGGGGTCAGCATCTGCAGGAGGAGTATCGGGATCTGCATCTGCAGGAGGTGTATCGGGGTCAGCATCTGCGGGAGGAGCATCAGGCTCGTTTACAGAAGGAGGCTCGGGATTAACCTCGGCTGCAGAGAACATCAATGTTGCTGAGCAGAATACGATAACGCCTGCCATAAGTAAAACAATTGCTTTGAGTAGTTTTTCTTTCACTTTTCATTTCTCCTTACTTATCGGGATTTTGCTGAATTCAATCAGCCGTTTCTACCATTATAGCATAAAAAAAGTTACAGTCAACATAGTTTACCCCGAATTTATTCAAAAAAAGTTAATATTTGAGTGACTTAGCCAGCAGGAGCAGCGAATCTTTTTCGTTTTTTGCTTCTTCGTCCATTACTCTCTCAAGCAGAGTGAACAAAACCTTGCCTGTCTGCTTTGCAGGGAATAAGCCCAGCGCAGAGATATCCCGTCCGTTTACGGCGAGCTTTGACAGCGTAAAACATTCTCCGCTTGCGATGATATCATCAACTGCAGTTGTAGCGGCGCGGTGCGTTTCGTCGGTAATTTTTTCGCTGTACAGATGAAACGCAAGCACGGTTTTTGCATCCTCTTCGCCGTATCTGTTGAGCAGACGTTTTATCTGCGGTCGCTCAGTGCGGATTTCTGCCGGTGCCGAATCGAGCATCAGGCAGATTTGGTTTATGGTGCGGTTGTCGTATTTGAGGGCGTGAAGTCTGTCTGCGGCTGTTTGAGCCGAGGCGTTACCGAAGAGGATGGCAAGCCTGAGTGCAGAATCGGCAGATGATGCGGCTAAGCGGCGCAGAGTGTCTGTATTCGTCTGTATTTCAGGCAGAAAAACGCTTATTACGTCCGAGAATTCTGCGAGTATTTCACAGCAGTTGCCCGTGAGCAGTTTTGTGAATTCTTTTTGGATTCTTTCGGCTGCAATGTTTTTGAGCAGGTGTTTTTTTGCGTGAATTGCCGATGCTGTTTTTTCTTCGATTTCAAAGCCGAGCGTGGAGGCGAAACGAAGCGCGCGCATAATGCGTAACGCATCCTCGTCAAACCTTGTTTCAGCATCGCCGACACAGCGTATGCGTTTTGCCTCAAGGTCTTCTCTGCCACCGTAGAGGTCGGTTATTTCGCCGCGTGAGTTTAGTGCCATTGCGTTGACGGTGAAATCGCGTCGGCAAAGGTCATCACTCAGGTTGCGTGTGAACAAAACACCGCTCGGGCGGCGGTTGTCGAGGTAGTCGCCGTCAATTCGGAAGGTTGTTATTTCAAGCGGCTCATCCACGATTATCGTAAGGGTTCCGTGCTTTACACCTGTGGGTATAATGCGGAAATCCGCAAAGCATTCTTCCATCTGCTCTGTCAATGCAGAGGTGCATATATCCCAGTCATAAGGCTTGTGGCCAAGCAGGCTGTCGCGCACGCAACCGCCCACAGCATAAGCAGAATGGCCGTTTTGCTCTAAAATCGCCATAGCGTGAAGGACATTGTCGGGTATTGCTATATTCACTTTCTGCACCTCCTTTGCGGTGATTATACCACAGTTTGCCGATTTGAGCAACACAAAACAGTTTTTGTAAAGTGGTCTGGCTTTACACAACTTTTGCCGGGATTTTGCATAGTATGTTGACAGTATGATTTTTGTGGGAGGAAAAACTATGCCAAGTGTGTATTTAAGCCCGTCAACTCAGCAGAATAACATGTACGTTATAGGCGGCACGGAGGAGTATTATATGAATCTTGTGGCGGATGCGATGGAGCCTTATCTGGAAGCGAGCGGACTTGATTTCGGTCGCAACACCCCCGATATGACTGCGGCAAGCTCAATCCGCCAGGGTAATGCAGGCGGATATGATTTATACCTTGCAATCCACTCAAACGCATCGCCCGACAGGATATACGGTCAGCTTATGGGTACTGATGTTTTTTACTACCCGACAAGCCGCAACGGCAAAAGATTTGCACAGATAATTGCGGATAATTTCAAGCAGATTTATCCGTATCCCGAGCTTGTGGATATAAGGGCGACAACGGCGTTGGGCGAGGTGCGTCAGCCTACGATGCCGAGTGTGCTGGTTGAGGTTGCGTACCACGATAATGAGAATGATGCAGACTGGATTGTAGACAATATTGATACGATAGGCAGGGCGCTTGCCGAATCGGTTGCAGAATATTTCGGCGTTGCGTTCGTTTCGCCGCTGGGCGGTCAGGTCGGTACGGTTGCCGTTTTGTCAGGGTCGCTCAATATTCGCAAAAGCCCCTCGGTCACAGCGCCGATAATTGCACGCGCTTACAACGGCGAAAAGGTGCAGGTGCTGGGTGAAGACGGCGAGTGGTATAAGGTCAATTACGGCGGCAGGCAGGGCTATGCCGCAAAGAGGTACGTGACGCTGTAATCCAAATCTTAACTTTTCTTAACTTTCGCTGCTTTTATTGATTTGTAACGGCTGTTATGGTATTCTTTGGACATAAAAGTGAGAAGAGGTGAAGACGTGAAAAAAGCAGCCGTTACGGTGTTTGTTCTATTTGCCGCGTTGGTTGTGTTTGCTCCGCATATTATGAAGGCTGTAAGCGTAATAACAGCTGAGGATGTAACGACCAATGTTGAGGAAAACAACAACGAATCGGTTCGTGTAGCTTTGAAAGAAGGCGATTTTCTGTATTTCGGTTCGTATCTTGAAGAACCGCTGCTCTGGCAGGTGCTGGATGTAACTGACGAGGGTAAAATTCTTATGATGACCCGACACGTAATTACGTTCAAGGCATTTGATGCAAGCGGTGCAGCTCAAGGCTATCACGAAGCCGACAGCGCTCTTTACGGCTCCTCCTCTTGGAAAACGTCTTCTCTGAAACAATGGCTGAATTCCGATGATGACAAGGTATCTTACTCTCACTCTGCTCCCGAAAAGAATTACGTATCGCAGGGCTACAATTCCTACGCTGAAGAAAAAGGCTTTTTACACGGTGATAACTTCAGCGAGGAGCTTGTGCGGTTGATTGACGGGAGCGGAGTTTTCATACTTTCAAAAGAGCAGATTTCATCGTACTTCAGCACAGGCGAGCGGCTGAAAACTC
>JAFOBC010000101.1 GCA_017382015.1 Clostridia bacterium | reverse complement strand
CAATCTGACCGTTTACACCGCAGATACGGTAAGAGTTGCTGTGCGCACCGAATGCAGAACAGCCTGTTACCTTGAATACGGAACCGTCACTATTGAGCGTTGTGATAATTGCGGCGGCGTCATTTACATATCTTGCCGTAAAGCAATCTGAGGGTATTTCGTTTGCTACAGGCATTGCGCTGACTCGTACGGGCACAGAGCCTGTTGCATACATAATCGGTGCGAGCGAATGGGTGATGTAATAAGCTCGCGGCAGGTAGTTGCGCCAGTGATTTTCGTGCGGTGCAAGTGTTGCACAAGCTTCAGCATCGTACATATTGAACGGGTGATTGTATTCGCCCTCTGCATACAGAATTCTGCCGAGCGTGCCGCTGTCGCATACTCGCTTCATCTCTTTGTTGAACAGCATAAAGGGATAATTTTCGGCGAGCATATAAATTGCGTTGCTTTTTTCAGCAGCTCTTACAAGCGCAACGCCCTGAGCCATCGTGCCGTTTGAGGTGCATTCGCTGAGCACGTGTATGCCTTTTTCGAGGCAACGTATTGCATAGGGTGCGTGCTCGGCAAAGTAGTTTGCAAGCACTACTGCATCCATCGGGTGCTCAATAAATTCATCGAAGTTTCTGTAAACCGTTGCAGTTTCAATCTGCTCTTTACATTCTGCTATCTTCGTTTCTCTTTGCTCACATACTGCAACAATCTCAGCGCCGTTAAGCTGCAGGTTTTCTATGAAGCTTTCGCCGCGTCCGAGTCCGAATATACCGATACGGATTTTTTCCATATTTATCACCTTTAAAAAATGCTCAATCTCCGATTTGAAGCAGAGATTGAGCGTGAGTTAAATTTTAAAATCAGTCTTTAACCTTATCGAGCCAGCCGATCTTATGCATAGCAAGAGCGCCGCCGACGGAAGCAACGATGCCGACAAAGAGCAGTGTGCTTGCGCCTGTTGTGCCCATACCGGGGATGAAGAGAACGGCAACCATAACGATAATCGGGAAGAATGAAATTCTCCAATGCTTGATGAAGTAGCCTGCGCCGAGTGCACCGAAGAGTGCGGGAAGCACCATCTTGAATGCGGGCTGAAGCAGGGGGCTGTTTGTGAAGCTGCCGAGGAAAGGAGCGAAAGCAATAACGCCGATTGCAAGAACAATTGTAGTAACGATTGCTGAGGTTGCAATAGCGATTGTTGAAACAACTTCGCCCTCTTCTGAGTTTGCCTTTACCTTTGCGCCTTCCATAGCGTTGATTGCGCAGGGAAGTTTGAGGTTGGCAATGTTACCTGTAACGAATGAGAGGTATGTGCCGCCTGCACCGAGCATAGGTGTGTAAACGAGAACCTCAACAACTGCAACAGTCCAGTAAGTCGGGATAAGCTTGAGCACACCCTGCAGGATGAACTTTATGTCGGGAGAAACGTCAAGGTAAAGACAGATTGCAACGGGGAACATCAGAAGCACGCAAAGTGCGGTAACAGATGAAATTCTGCCCCAGGAATGGACACGGTCGAAATAAGATTTATTTGTATTTTTAGCCATTTCTTAACCCCTCCATTCAATTAATGCGATGCCGTCGGGAAGAACGTTGTAAAGTACGATTGCGGAAATCATAGCAACAATCATACCGATAGGCATAACGAAAGGCTCGAGCCATGTAAGCTTAAGCTTTTTGACGATAACCTCAAGTACAATTGAGAAAATAACGGCAACGGCAAGAGTGCTTATTGAAAGTACGCCTGCACCGTCAAGCTCTTCGGGTACTTTGGTGCTGCCCTGACCTGCAATGGCACGGGCAATGAATGCGCCGATAAGACCGATGAAGATTGCAGGTGTTGCAAACTTGTTGATAAATTCGCCGATTGTTCTCTTCTTTTTGCCGCCTTCGGGTGCTGCTTCAGCTGTCTTTTCCTTGTTGCTTGCTGCCATAAACTTCTTGTGAAGCGGCTTTGCAAGGAAGGGGAGAATAACAAGCGAGAAGCAGATGCCGATTGTCATAACCCACGCGATACCTGCGTATACGGTGGGGTCTGTAACAGCGTTTGCAATGCCGCCCTCGTGTCCGAAAGCTTCCATTGCGGCCTCAGCTGCAGTTGTTTCGTACATCAGGTTACCGATAACGGAAAGACGTACCCACGGGATAACAAGACCGAGTGAGGGAGCGAGAGCGATAACCGTAGCGAGTACGGAAAGCGCAGAGGGAATTGTGAAAAGTGCGCTGGATGTGACTGCGTTGCGCAGTTTGGATTTGTCGAGTCCAAGCTTCTTACCCTGCTTCCATGCTTTGACAAGGAAGAAGATTGACTGGATGAGAACGAACAGTATGACGGCACCTGCGATAAGGTAAAGGCCGAGACTGCCGTTATCAAAAGTAGCGGGCATTTGTTTCACCAACCTTAAATTTAATACAATATATAATATATTAAACGGACAGATATGTCAAGAATATTACTTGACGAATTCTTTGTACTGGTAGCATCTTACGTAGTCTACAACGAATTCTGCAGGCCAGTTTTCTTCAGGTGTTTTGCTGATTTCGCCTGTGCCGTGTCTGTCAGACCACTGCACACCGTTTTCGCCCGCAAATTCGCAGGAGAGGATGAGGTATTCGGGGTTCTGCGAAACGCCGCCTGTGGAGAGTCTGCCTGTTTCAACGCCGTTGATGTAGAATATGTATTCTGTCGGGCTCCACTCAAGACCGTATGTGTTGAACTCGTTGTAGGGGTCGCCTTCGACGTAAACCTTGCCGATTGAGTCGCCTTTTTTGTCTGCGCCGTAGCCGTCATAAACGATGCCGCTTATAACTGCATCGTTACCCCACCAGTAATCTTTGTAGTACATTGATTCAAATATGTCGACCTCTGTGCCGTCCTGACCTGTGCCGTCAACGTCTTCAACATTATGGTTCATCATCCAGAATGCGCTCCACATTCCCATTGCGGCGGGCAGCTTGCAGCGCACCTCAAAGTAGCCGTAGCATTGCTCGTATAAATCTGCTGTGCGAAGGCAGGCGGTATACCAGCCGGGTTTGTACTCTTTGAAGTTTATTTCATCTTTCCATGCGTCGTTGTATCTGTTTTCGAGCGGCTCTTCGAGATATTCAGCGCGGATGATGAGGTTGCCGTTGCTTACGCTTGCCATATCTTCGTGCCAGTAGCCGCCTTTGCGTTCGGTTTCCCACCAGGGGAAATTCCACTTTGTTTTGTCGATTTCCGTGCCGTCAAATTCATCTGCCCATACGGGTTCATCCGTGAATTTGCTCATATCAATTGTTTTGCTCTTGTCAGGGATTATGCCCATATCGAGTGTTGCAGGGATTGACGGACTGATGAGGGTTGCAACGATGATAAGAAATTTTACGAGTGCTTTCAATACTGTGCGGAGCATTTTCAGTTACCTCCCAAAATAAATTTATGTGTGCCTGCTTTTACTGCTGTTGATTTGCCTTTTATTACCACCCGTGCTTCACACGGTACGGTTACGTTAAGAGCTTCTCTGTTCCATTCAACGCTTATATCTCTGTATGTTGCTTTTACCCAATCGAGCGCATCAAGGAAATTCGGTTCAATTACTATGCCGTTTTCGTTAATCCTGATGCCTGCGACGTGGCGGTAGAACCAGTGGTCGACCTCGCTGTACATATGGTGGTTGAGTGAGTTTTTCATCTCCCAGTCCTCACACAGCGTTGTCATACCGCTGTTTATCCAGTATGCGTAGCTTGGGTAAGTCGGCTCGGTTATCATCCTGTAGAGTACGTCGGCATAGCCGTTGTCATCAAGTGCCGAGAACATATACTTTGCGCCGAGAATACCGCAGTCGATGTGCCAACCGTTTTCTTCGATGAGCTTTGCAAGCTTGGCGGCTTTGAGCGGTATTTCATCCGGCTCGTACATCCTGAAGTAAATTCCGCAGGCAAGGCAGGTCTGCTTCTTTTCGAGTGCTTCGTCGCCGAGGAATTTGTTGCGCCAGGCAAGCCTTATTCTGTCGGATATTTCTTTGTACGGTGTCGGGTCTTCGCCCATTATTACCGCACATTTTGACATTGTTTTGGCAAGATCGGAGTAGTCTGCCGTGCTTGTGACAAAGTTGGGGCAACGCTCCGAATTTTCAGGTGCGCACCAATCGGGGAGACCGAGGTAGAGAATGCCTTCGTCCTGCACAATGTCGAGGTAATCGATGTAGCGCTTCATATGCTCCCACATCTGCCTTATTGCGCTGTCATCACCTGTCATCTGGTAAATCTGCCACGGTATGTTGATTATCGCGCCGTCCCACGCAGGGCCTATGTACCAATCGTACCAGCTTGCTGTGGGGATAATTGCAGGCAGTGAGCCGTCGGGTCGCTGAGCATCCTTAAAGTCGTTAAGCCACTTCTTGTAGGCTTTGACCATATCAAAATTGTGCAGTGCCTGCTGGCAGGAGAGCTGAGCATCACCCGTCCATCCGTTCTGCTCACGGTGCGGACAGTCGGTGGGGAGCCCCATAAAGTTTGTCAGCGTTGCAAGGCGGGTTGCGGCGTGGATTTTGTTGAGCATTTCGTCTGAGCATTCAAACGAGCCTATGCTCTGCAAATCCGTGTGTACAACTTTTCCCTCAATCTCGAAT
>JAFOBC010000100.1 GCA_017382015.1 Clostridia bacterium | reverse complement strand
TCAGCTTGCGGAATTCCTCAACAGTAGCTTTGGCAGAGCGGAGCAGAACGGCATCGCAGAACACGAAGAAAATGCCGGCGAAAATTCCGAGCGCGTGCATAGGTCGCCTTAAAATGCTCTTGAGTCTGTAGCCGATAAATCTGACGCTTCGGATTATCCTCAGACCGAACATATATATCGCATCGTAGAGCGGATTTTTAACACGCTCCGGTGCGTTTATGCTGGGGCGTTCAACCGGTTGAGATTCTTCTTCCTCCGGCTGTTCGGTTACAACTGTCTCAACCTCCGCAGGCTTTGGCTTTTCGATGTTGAATATGGGTGAATCGGCGAGGAAGCCGAAGATTCCGTATTCGCTGAGGGCTTGTCCGCTGTCGGGTTTGTCGGACTCTATATCTGAAACGGAAATGTATTCCGCGTCTTGTGAGGCATCGGTTTCGTGGAGCTTGTTTTCTTCTGCCAACAGTCGGCCCTCCTTTGCAAAGTATTGAAAAATAACAAAGTTGTAACAATTTCAAACAAAATAGTTACAACTTTGTAACCATTATACCATTATAAAGCTAAGTTATAATTACAAATTAGAATTATAGTTAATAATTATTCGGGGTACACAAGGGTTTCAACGCTGACGTTTTTCATAACCTCAACCATTCTTGCTGCCTCTGCTTTAGCGCCCTCAAGGTCGTGGTCGCGGTAGTTGCCGCACTCTTTTGCACTTACGCCGGGGATTTCGTCATCGTATGCGGCGATGAAATCGAAAGCCTGCTTTGTGAGCTCGATTGCTTGCGCAGGGGATACATCCGTGCCTCTTACCAGGAAGTAAAAGCCTGTGCGGCAGCCCATTGGGCCAAAGTAGATAACGCCGTCGCTAAGCGGTGAGTTACGCACAAAGGTGGCAAAAAGATGCTCAACCGTGTGGATGGATGCGTTATCCATAACCTCCTCAACGTTGGGCTTGCGGCAACGGATATCGTACGTTACGATGTCGCCGTCAACACGGGATGTGTACATACCGCAGGGGAGTATGGTGTGGTCTATTGTAAAGCTTGCGATTTTTTTCATTTTTGTCAGCTCCTTGTTTAACTCGGGTAAACACATTACGTTTAATTATATAAAAAGGTACGGTGTTTTGTCAATTGTTAAACCTCACATCTTTAAATACGGTGTAAAGCCCGATGATTGGCGGATTTGTTGCTGTGTGCAACTACTCTGCGCCGGCTCAATATTGCAACTTTAACATAATTTTATCTTAAAATTCAGCGATATGACGAATAAATAATTTTTGCTTGAAAACAAATTGTTAAAATATTATAAAAGCATTGACAAATATTATAATTCTTTGTTAAAATAAATTGATTTTAATATAGGCATTTTGTATCACGATGCCTAACTTAAGGAGGAAAGCGCTTTGACAGATTCAAAGACAATGGCGTACATAAACATGTATGCTGTTCTCGGCACACTTGAAAATCTTTGCGAGATCGATCCTGTCGCATCCGCAATCATTTCAAACCAGAAGCCGATTTCAATCGGTTTCGACGTAGCGGGCGGCCCCAAGGCTACTCTCTATTTCAAGAACGGCAGATGCCGTATGGAGCAGGGTTGCTCACAGTGCGACGTTAAGCTTCCGTTCAGCTCTTGCGAGAAGTTCAACGGACTTATCGACGGCACGGTTACACCCATCCCCACCAAAGGATTCCAGCACATCGGCTTCCTTCTCAAGGGCTTCACCGCGCTGACAGACCGTCTTTCGGCTCTTATGCGCCCCACACCCGAAGACCTTGAGGACAGAGAGTTCTTTGAGACAAGCACAAGACTTATGTTCTACACAATCGCTGTTGCTCTCTCTCAGATTGCAAACAACGACGAAATCGGTAAGTTCTCCGCTCACCTCATCCCCGACGGCGAAATCTACTTCGGCATCAAGGATGACGTAGCAGCTACAATCCGTGTCAAGAACCACAGACTTGTCACAATCAAGCAGCGCTGCGATAAGCCCCGTGCATTCATGGAGTTTGCTGATATCGACCTGGCACGTGATCTCTTCGACGGTAAGGTCAATGCTGTTGCCTGCATAGGCGAAGGCAAGATCGAAATGAAGGGTATGATCAATATGATCGACAATCTCAACAGAATACTCGACAGAGTAGCTCTGTACTTAGCATAAACGGAGGTGCAGCGAAAATGAGTTTTCCTATTTACGACCATACAAAAAGCCGTGAGCTCTTCGACAGAGCAACCAAGGTAATCCCCTCCGGCGTTTACGGCCACCTCGGCCCGGCAGAAGGTAACTTCATCCCCGTATGCGATTGGCCGCTCTTCGGTGAGAAGGCAAAGGGCGCATACTTCTGGGATGTTGATGGCAACAAATACATCGACTATATGTGTGCATACGGCCCCAACGTGCTCGGCTACAACGACAAGGATGTTGATGCTGCAGCTATGGCACAGGCAAAGCTTGGCAACTGTATGACATCACCCGGTAAGGTTATGCTCGAGTTTGCAGAGCTTATGGTTGACACAGTCAACTGTGCTGACTGGGCTTTCTTTGCAAAGAACGGTAACGACGTTACCACTTGCGCAATTATGACTGCACGTGCAGCAACACACCGCAAGAAGATTAT
>JAFOBC010000099.1 GCA_017382015.1 Clostridia bacterium | reverse complement strand
GTGTAGTTGAGGAACCATGCATCGGGGCATACCTCCTGCATATCTCTTGCGAAATCCTCAAGCACGGGAATTGTGCGAAGTCCGCGCATAATGCCGCCTATGCCGAGTGTATCGGCAATTGTCTGGCGAAGACCGTATTTCTTGGGAATTTCAAAGTCCGTGATTGTGCAGGGGTCATAGAGACCGACCTGAATTGCATTGACAACAAAGTTTGCACCTCTGAGTGCTTCCTTGCGGTTTTCGACACCGAGGTAGGTTTTGATTTTTGCCTTGCCGCCGTTAACGTTTTTGTTAATTGCGCTGAGGATTATTTCGGAATCCTCAAGGCGCTGTTTGTCAATATCATAAAGGGCAATCTCGGATTCGCAAAGGCTCTCTGTGCACATACAGTCGCCCAGAACGTTTCTTGCAAAAACGGTGCTGCCTGCACCCATAAATGTAATTTTCATAATGTATCGCATCCCTTCTTTTACTTGTTAAGGCTAATATACAACAACTACTCTTATAAGGTCAAGCGTTAACGCTTCAAAATACTGCACAAAATATGGGTTTATTTTTTGTTAAATAAAAAAGCTCTGTGAAGCTTAGTAGCTTTACAGAGCGTAAAAACCATTCTTTAATAGAGCTTGTTTGCAAGAATGAAGCAAACCCACAGAGCAATAACAAATGCCGATTCAGCAGGTATTGCAAGCTTTGTGTACGGGCATTTCCAACCCTTGTCCACAAAGAGGAAGATTGTTCTTGTAACCAGAACTGTTGTTGCGAAGAAAAGTCCGCCAATCAGCGAATAGTACGGGGTTTTAAGCGCTATGGTAAGGAAAAGCAGGAATGCGCCAAGCGCAAATGAGATGCCGCCGTAGTAAACTCTGATTTCTGTTTTGCCTGCATTGTCAACAGGCTTTACCGAAAACTTTTCGGCATTTTTGATGGGGCTTGCGATGAACACAACAGCCATTCCGAAAAAGTAACAGACCAAGCCGATTACCGCAACGGCGGCAGGGATGTTTGATGCGAAAATTTCTTTCATAATCTTACCTCCTGTAAAGTAATGTGACTTGACGTTATGTAACAACGAACTGACCGAGCAGCATATAAAAAATAGTGCCGCCTGCAACGCTGAGCAGCGTGTTTCTGCGCCATATGTGCAGCAGAGCAACCGCCGCAATGGCAATCAGCTCAGGCAGAGCGTGCGGCCAGGCTGTAAACGTTGCATCTTTCAGGCAGTAAACAACCAACATACCGATTACCGCATACGGCAGGAATTTACCGAGGAAGGTAATGAATTTCGGCGTCTTTTTTGAGCTGAAAATAACGAAGGGGAGTCCGCGCAGAAGTGCCGTGATTACCGCGGAGACGGCAACAATCATAATTGCATGCTTAGTTTCAATCATTGCCGTTCACCTCCTCTTTCTTTTCAAGAGGTTTGCGCAGGATGAAAAGAAGCAAGGTTATGCAAATCATTGAGGGCACAAGGAAATTATCTTTGCCGAATATTGCAAGGCACACGGCTGTTGAAATAACGCCGACGATTGCGGAAATGTGATTTTTTGAGCTTTTCCATTGCTCGACAAAAACCGTAACGAAAATTGCAGTCATCGCAAACTCAATGCCCGCCGAGTTGAACTCAACGTTTGTGCCTATGAAGTTGCCGAGCAGACAGCCCATAATCCAGTAAGACTGGTTGAACAGTGACAGCAGAAACTGGAAAAGGTGCAGGTCTGTGCCTTCGGGGTGTTTGCCGTCGCAAAGCAGAGAATACGTTTCGTCGGTTAATGCAAAGGCGAGGTAAAACTTTTTGATGCCTGCGCCCTTGTATTTGTCAATCATCGAAATTCCGTAGAAAAGGTGACGTGCCTGTACAAGCAGTGTTGTGACAGCTGTTGTGATAAAAGATGCACCGCCCGAAAGAAGGCTGACGGCGACGTACTGCATTGAGCCTGCATACATCGTAACGCTCATTGCAAGCGCCCACCATATGCCGTAGCCTGCTTTTGCAAGCAACACACCGAAGCCGATGCCGAGCACTATGTAGCCTGCAAAAACAGGCAGTGATTTGATAAATGCCTCTTTGGCGGTTTTACGCTTCATTGTGTAGATACTCCGTTTGTCTGTTAAATAACGCTGAATATGCTATCACAAAGCTGACATAAAATCAAGCTGTGTGATAGCATAAATCAAGTTTTTATACGCTTATTGCCGAGAAAGCGAAGAGCATAATCTCAATAAACATTGTTACAATTTCATAAAGCCCCAATGATTTGAGCAAATCTGCAAAAATTCCGCTTATAACGGGTTTTTCACCAACCGGGACAATATCTTCCTCGGGTTGCACCATATCGCCGTTAAGGACGGTATATCCCTGCGTTCTGTAGCCTGTAGGTGTTACCGTGTCCATCAGGTAGTAAACGGTTATGTCTGCCTGCTTGCCGCTTACCTGAGGTATCTCACCCTCAAAGCTGATTTCAATGCTTTCACCGGGGGCGAGCTTAACCGTCGGGTCAACGTTGAATTGTATGTCAAGTCCCTTGCAAACAACCGCTGTGATGTTAACACTTGAATTTGCACATACGTTGGTAACAACAAGTGATTTGGAATCAGCGTTTATGTAGCCTGATGGGTTGTTGTCAAAGTGCGCCCATACTGTGTGGCAAAGGCTGGATGAATCACGGAACTGGGGGAAGCTCTCGTCAGAGTAAACGTCTGTTATCTCATCTGTCAGCAGAAGCTTCATTACAAGCTCCATTGTGTAATCGTCAAATACCACGAATGCGTGGAACATACCCTTTACAAACCAGGTGTTGTCGGGCAGATACGCTGTGGAAGCATCAACCGTCATATCGGGTGAGAGCTTGTATTTGCCATCGCAATCATTTTTCTGAATATATCCGTCGGCAAAGCGCATACCGAATGGCGGTGTTGAGGCACCCGTTGCGCTTGAGAGTGTGATTATCGAGTCAGAATCTTCGTCCATTCCCGAGATTATGCGGTTGCCGTAACCTGCAATTATCGAGATGTTCATCGAGTATTCTTCTCTGAGGTAGCGGAGTCTTTCTCCGATTGTCGGGTATATCTCATAATGGAATCGGTCTGTTTTTTCTATAAGACCTGCGTGTTTAGTTTCGTCAAGGAGCAACTCTTTTGCATCATCATACTTATCTGTCGGCATAAAATCCCAGATGCTGCCCCAGTTGCCCATTACCTCATAGAAGTAAGGCTTGACAGCATAGAGGATATCGTCAAGAATGCCGAGCCAGTTTGCTTTAACAAGCCAGTTGATGTCTTCTTCCATCATAACGCCTTGTTCGATAAAGCGGATAAGTGTCTCTTCGTCAAAATCAATTTCGCCTGCAAACGGGTCGTAGGCGATACCTGCGCCGCCTATTGCGGGTGAAGTCATAACAACGTTGTCAACCTTGTTGTCGTCGCCGAAAAGGGTGAGGTAGGTTGCAGTTATCTGACCGCCGTGGCTGAGTGCGTAAATGTTTACCTTCTCTGCGCCGCTGTGTTCAAGCACGCTGTCAATATAATC
Source organism: Clostridia bacterium (assembly GCA_017382015.1). Classification (GTDB taxonomy): domain Bacteria; phylum Bacillota; class Clostridia; order Oscillospirales; family Acutalibacteraceae; genus UBA8612. Next base: position 9,852 of record JAFOBC010000099.1, on the reverse strand, counting down.
ACGCAGCATATTTGCGTTGTATTCGGCGCCCATTCTGAAGTCGCACGTAAAATTATAGATGCGTGACGGGTCAAGATATTTTTTCAGCTCTGTCTGAATTTCCAGCTCGTATGTATTTGCACCGTCCGGAAATCTTTCATTCAGAGCAGCGGTGTTTGTTTCGGCAGCATCCACTGAAATAGGACTGAGGGGATATACGCTTGTGCCGTCGGGATTGCAGCGCAGCACACCAAGCTCTTTTACAACCTGCTCTCCAACAACTTCACCCAGAAGCTGAGGATCACCGAGCACAAACTCGCCAAGTGCTCTTCCGGTCCTGGCAATGTTTTCGAGCAGTCCGAGAGCTATTTTGCCAATATCTGGGCCCCATACCTGCTTGCCTTCTGCTGTGAACAAGCCTGCACCGCCGTAGCCGGGCACAATAATAACGGGGTATTCGGATATTTCACCGTCAAGGTCATCAAAGCTGTAAGCCTGAGCGACGCATAGACACGATACGCTGAGGACTACAAGTGCCATAAAAAGGCTGAATATTCTTTTCATATTACATACCTCCGGGCATTAGTTTATCTCTTTAATGAGAGCATCAAAATCAATAATCTGTGCGGTTTTAATAACCTGTTTTGCCTGCGAATATTTTTGTGCACCCGATTCGTATATCACACAGATTTCGCCGCCTGTGTATTCGATTCCCTGCATAAGAGCAGGCATTTCGATTTTTGCATTTCTGTCTGCCTTTTTGCAGTTGTAGAGCGGAATCTCCTTGCCGTCAACGTCAACCTGTGTACAGTCGAGCTTTGTGTAATCAGGAAAAATCTCAAGCGCAGAATCGTTATATCTGCCGTAGGAGGTGCTGAACACAACGCTGTTGTCTGGTAGTACGGTTATTCCTTGCACCTCATCGGGCACAGACATTATTGCGGTAAGTTCAAGCGAATCTTCACCAATTTTGTATCCGCAAGCCCATGCGTGGTTTTTGCCGAGAGCGTGTGCCGGGTTTACTTCATAGTCACCGCCGCTTGTGTAAAATTCACCGACCCATATCATATCTTCTGAACAGCCGAGGAAAGAACCTTTTACAATGGTCTGATATTTGCTGTCATACGCTATCTCATCGCCGCTGTCTGCATTAACGAGTGCTTTTGCATCAAAGTGGTAGAGGTAGCCGCCTTTTTCGGCGTTGCCGCCCGAGGCTATCCAAACGTTATTGCCGTGTGAAGCTATGCCGCCTGCGTGAGCGGTGAAATCTTTAAGTATGATTTCTGTGGTTTCACCCGTAGCTTTGTCAACAGCATAAATTCTGGAGTTGCCGTTGTCGGTGTAGCCGCTGATGAAGTAAACACCGAGCGAATCGTTATAGCAAAGCCCCTGCGGTACAAAGCCGCTGTCAAGTCCGGGCATCTCAAAGCCGTCTGACGTGAAGGCGTCTGTATCAACCTTTGTGTAGCCGCCTTCAAATAAATCGGATATATCTCCTATGAGTATAGAAAAGAAGCGCACAACGCTGTCAAAAAATGATGTGAAGCTGTCTGCGATGCCCTGTGTGCTTGCTGCAGATGAACTGAAAGCGAGTGACAGGCAAAGCACAGCGCAAATTATGAATCTTGTTATTTTTTTCAAGGCGTGTTCCTCCTTTACTTAATAATTAAAATATACTTTTTGTGCCGGGTTTTGTCAAGTCATACATCACCGCGGCAATAAAAAAGCAAGGCAGATTTTACTCTGCCTTGCGCTTGGTAGTTTCTTATTTGTCGAGGCTTCTTGTGCAGATTGTAACGTTCTTGAAAACGTCTTCAAATCTGTTGAGTGCCTCATCGATAACGTCGTCTGTGTCAGCAAGTGAGGTGTAAAGACGGCTGCCTGCAAGGGTAACGATACCGTGTGCCATGTAAGCTGCGCCCATCTCTTCCATTGCAACCTTGCGGCGAAGCATTTCGGGCTTTGCCTTGAGGAGGGGAAGAACAGAACCGAGGAGGTTCATTGAGCTGAAGTCGTAGCTCATTGCGCCTGTACACTCGAGGTGAACGATTGAGCCCTGGTTGTAAACAACGTAGGGGAGTGAGTACTTATCAACAAGCTGCTGGAGACCTGCTGTAAGTCTGTCACCTGCCTGACCTGCCTTAACGCAAGCGTCAGTCTTCTCAATTTCCTGGATTGCGCAGTAGCCTGCATAGGATGAAAGCGGGTTAGCTGCGAGTGTGCCGCCGACGTATGCACGCTTCATCATTGTTCCAACGCCTGCTGCCATACCGCTGACGAATTCCTTCTTACCGCCTACGCCGCCTGCTGACGGATAGCCGCCTGCAACAACCTTGCCAAAGATTGTGAGATCCGGAACAACGTCGAAGTAGCCCTGAGCACCGCCGAGACCTACACGGAAGCCTGTAACAACTTCGTCGAAGATGAAGAGACAGCCGTACTTGTCGCAGAGCTCACGAACGCCCTTGTTGTAATCCTTGTCGATAGGACGTGTGCCGCTTTCGGGGCCGACAGGCTCAACGATAACTGCTGCTGTGCCGCCGCGCATCTTATTGAGCTTGAGCATTTTCTCGAGCATATTAAGGTCGTTGGGTCTGACCTCGTCTGTTGTGCTGTATGAACCGCTGGGTATACCGTGTGATTCGAGGAACTGACGGCTGCCGGGGATCTTAAGACCGTATACCATCTGATCGGACCAGCCGTGGTAAGCGCCGCCGACCTTGATGATTCTCTTTGCCTTTGTTGCGTTACGTGCTACACGGATTGCAGCCATAACAGACTCTGTACCTGAACCAAGCATACGGAACATTTCAACGTTGGGCATATGCTTGTTGATTTCTTTTGCAAGAAGAAGCTCACCTTCGTGGAAAAGACCTGTTACAGGGCCGCAAGTGTTGAGCAGCTCCATAACCTTCTCGCGAACGGGCTCATAGTTTGAACCAAGAATTGTGGGGCCGCCTGCCTGGAGGAAGTCAATGTACTGATTTCCGTCAAGGTCATAGAGGTATGCGCCCTCAGCCTTTGTTACACAGATGGGGAAGGGATAGTTGAATGCGAGGTTGTGCTGAACACCGCCGGGGATGTACTTCTTAGCCTCTGTTGTGATTTCCTTGGACTTTGCACACTTTGTTTCGAAGTGGTCAAGTACTCTCTTCAGCTCTTCGTCAGATATACTGTAGATGGGCTGAGATGTGAGTTTGGCAAGCTTTGCATAGATTGTTTTTGCATCCTGCCAGTTGCTGATTGCGTAACCGTTGCTCATTGTTGTTCCTCCTGATTCTTGAAAAATTTAATTAGTTTTTGAATTTTATCGTTTGTTTCAGCCGGATCGTCAAATGATTCATTGTTCATGAACTTCTGGAAGATAAGGCCGAAATAAGCTCCGAAAATAAAAGCTGAAATATCTTTTGAGCTGAAGCGCTTGAGCATATCGCCGTATTTGCCCTGCTCGATTTCGGTGCGGAGAAGGTGATCTACCCTTGCGACCGCACTCTCGCCGGGAGAGAGGATGCTGCTCATAAACAGCTCGCCCATAAGGTAGGGGTATGCGTAAGTGTCTTTGCTTAGCTGTCGGAAAACAGCTGCTACGCTCGGCTCTGCATCGTCTGCCTGAACAGCGGAGAATATGTCGTTGATTTCCTCAGCGGCAATCTCTGTCAGCAGGCTGTCGAGTGAATCGAAGTGTGAGAAAAAGGTTGAACGTGAAACGTCGGCGTTTTCGGCAATCTGCTCTATGGTTACGTTGCGTATGCCGTGCTGTTCGAACAGAACTTTTGCGCTGTGCATTATAGCGCGGTGCGTTTGTTCTTTTTTGCGTGAACGTCTTGCCTGCTCCATTTCACACCTACCTTACTGTTGTGGCTTTATTATATACGCTTTTTTCGATTTTGTAAAGAGTTTTTTGTACTGGAGTACAAAAATGTATCAAAGTTCAAATTTTGTTCATCAAACGCAGGTTCTTCTCCAATGGAAAAGATAGTGCTAAGCGATGCCTTTTATTCCGTCGGCACATTCGGGAAAGCCGTCGGGATACAGCTCTTCCATAATCCTGCGCACCCATACGTCAATCGGGAATGCATCAACCTTGTAGAATCCGTAGAGCAGGGTGCATTCGGCAACCTTTGCGCCGACTCCGCAGATTTTTTGCAGCTCCTCTCTGCCGAATTCGATGGGTGAAGCGGCAATTTTATCGAAATCAACCTCGCCGCCTGCAACCTTTTTAGCCGCGTCGATAATGTACTTGGCGCGGAATCCTGCACGCAGAGGTGCAAGGTCTTGCACCTCAAGTGAGGCGAGCTTTTGTGCGGAGGGGAAGGTGAAGCCACCCTCGGTTTCTTCGCCGAAGGTTTCGCACAGCCTTTCTATGATTCCTTTGATTCGCGGAATATTATTGTTCTGCGAAATGATGAAGGAGCAAAGCGCCTCCCAAGGCTCTTGCCTGAGTATGTGTATGCCCGGGCAATCGGTTACAGCGCGGCTGAGATATGTGTCGCTGCTGAGGGTGGCACATATGCTGTCGTAATCCGTTTCAAGGTCAAAGTATTTTTTCCAGAGTGAGTCAAAATCCTCTTTAGTTGTGTAGAGGATAATACAATCGGAATCCTGCTTTGCCTTCAGATATTTGCCGCATACAATGCCGTGCCAGTATCCTTCGCTGTCCTGCTTCCAGCGGAATGCCTGACCGCAATCAGCGCTTAACCCGAGATCAAACGAGCCGAAATCACACAAAACTATTGTATTTTCATTTTGGATTATTTTCATTTGTCTATCTAACCTTTTAATAATCTGATTTGTAAGAATATTATAAAATCTGAATATGTACGATTTGTGACAAAAAAAAAAAAACAAACAAAATTATGGCGCTTTTTGCGTTGATTGTAAAGTGAAAAATACTGATTGTAAATTGTTAAATGTAAAGAAAATGCCTTTTCCCACGCATTTTTGGTGGAAAACTGGGGTTAATTTATGGCTTTTTCACATTTTTCACAGAGTTTTCCACATCGAACAAATGATTTCCACTATACCGAGTGTAAATGTGAAAAGTTGGGCGAAAATTTATATGAATATACGCTGTGCAAAGTGCTAAAAATAAGTTTGCGTCAGACCGAAAAATTTTACAGAAAAGCGGCAGAAAGGGTAAAAAATAATGCTGAAAGGTGTCAACAGACAGGTGATTGAAATAAGCGAAACCGAGTGCGAATATTTTGAGCGTGTGCTGTTTTTTGTCAAGCCCGAGTGTGTTAACGTGAGTGAGGGCAAGCTGAGAGAGCGAGCAAACGTTATTGCCGGCAAAAACGACAGACCGCCCATGACAAAGGTGGTACGCAATAAAATACGTGCGGCGGTTTCGCTGATTGCTGCGGCAGGTGCGGGGGCAGGCGTGATGGCGCTTGTAACGGCATCGCTGCGATGAGAGGAGATTTTCAGGTTGCAATACAATAAAAGCGACAGAAGAAAAGCTGTGAGAAAAAACAGACACATTGTTGAGAGCATGGTGTCGCTGTGGGAAACGGCAGGGGAAACCGATCTGTATGACGTGCTCGGCAGTTATAAAGGAACGCCCTACGATGCTGATGACCCTGTGCCCGAGCAGGATGCAGATGACCTTTAACAGCTCTAAAATATAAGAAAAAGAGGTACAGATAATTGAAGATTAAAGCTTTGGTTGCAGGTGTAATGATGGTGCTCACTTCGTTTTTGCTTGTTGCTTGCGGTAAGGCAGAGGATGGTAAGATTACCACAACTACCTCGCCGATAACTACAACAAGCAGGTTAACGTCAACAACCCGTGAAGGCATAAAAGAAGAAATGAGCAGTATGGCAGGCGACGTTAGCGAAGGTATGTCCGAAGCAGGCAGTAAGCTGAGGGACGGCATTACCAGATTGTATGAATAAAAAAAGAGGCACTTCATACGAAGTGCCTCTCGGTTTATTAATCTACTGAGGGGGGCGGAATATCAGAAGGTTTGTTAGCAGTGGGCAGAGTATAGTTGGGTTTCGCAGTGGTTTTCTCTGTGGTCTTCTCTGCTGTGGTTTTTTCTGTTGTTGGAGTTTGAGTGACGTCTTACGATCCTCATCAAGGAAACGCCATACAAGGTCAACAGTTGTGCCGCTGTATGTGTACTGCTCAGGTCTGTTCTTGGAAATCTTGCTGACATACTGGAAACGGTTACCGTCGATGTCGGTGATTTTCTCAAGGCCTTCGCAGAACTTAGCGCGTTCTTCTTCAGTCTTGAACGTAAGCTTTGCAACCATTGTAAGCTCAGTACGGTCAGTGAACTTCTTGAGCTTGCCGGGAACGAAAGCGGTTGTCCACCAGTGAGAAGCGTAAGGACGTGTGAAGAGCTCGCCGTAACCCTCGCGGTAAACAGTCATCTGCATAAAGATTTCCATATCTTCCTCAGCGCAGTTGAAGTGCTGAGTTGTCTTGGAGGGCTCTTTGTAGTAAAGGCCGATCTCACCGCCAAGGAAGAGGAGGCCGTACTGACCTTTCCAGAACTGAACCATCCAGTCGTAGTCGCCGTGGCTGTAATATACGTGGAATGTATCAAGGTACATAACTGTGAATACAGCGCCGATATCGTAAAGGCGGTTGAAACCGAAGTTTCTCTGCCAGGGATTGTCATCGGTATAGAAGTAGTTACCTGCTGCGCTGTAAGAGTAGCTGAGCGCGATAGAACCGTCGGGCTTTACGATGTCCTTGCCGCCGTTGGGTTTCGGCTGAACGGTGTTGCCGCCGCTCAGACCGGGATTAGTTGTAGAAGCTGAGGGATTGGTAGTAGATGTAGCGGGTTTGTTGTTTGAACCGGGCTTTGTGGTGGCCTGTGTACCGGGCTTTGAGCCGGGCTTTGTGGTGGAAGCTCCAGGTGCTTTTGTTGTGGGCGGAACTTTGACAGGCTTCTGTGCAGTAACCTTTTCGCCGTCAGCCTTTGTAACAGCCTCACCTGCAGGATCTGTCTGAATAACAACTATATATGTGTTGCCTTCTTCATCTGTCTGGTATTCAATGGGGTTACCGTTTTCGTCTGTGGAAATCTCCTCCGTAGGAGGCTCAACGATTTCGTAACCGTTTTCACCAAAATCAGTTGTGTCGGTGTAGCTGAGTGTGGGCTCTGTTGTCTCAGCATCGTTCCCTGAGAGCTTCTTTACAGCGAACACAGCTGCTGTAGTGATACCGGCAACAGCAACGACACCTGCAATGATGTAGATGATTAAATTCTTTTTCATTGTAAATCTCCTTCCGATTGAATATGGTAAAAGCAATTATTAAGAACAGTATATCAAATGTTCATAATTTAGTCAAATATTTTTTTGTAAATCTTAAAATAACGCATTATTTATACGAGTTGCATCCGCTTTGTTGTGTGAGTTGCACAAATATAAGCGGTAATATGTGTGATTTAAACATACCTTGTTAAGGCTCAGTTAAGACAGCGCGTAGGGCAGTGCTATTTCAAAATCGGTTTTTTCTACTCCGTCGCTTCCGATTTCACGCAGGTGGGGCAGGAAAAACAGTCCGGGAGCTCGTCCTGTAGGGTAAAGGTCGAGTAGCGGAACCATAACAAAAGCTCTCTCTTTGATAGCAGGGTGGGGGAGCGTCAGCTCAAAGCTGTCGGAAAAGTAGCTTTCGTAAATAAGCACATCAATGTCGATTATCCTCGGGCCGTTTTTGCGTAGTCTGATTCTGCCCATTGATGCCTCAATGCCGAGGCAAGCTCCGAGAACTGCGTGAGGAGAAAGCTCAGTTTCTATAATTATTGCTGCGTTGAGGAAATCGTCCTGCTCGTCGAATCCTACCGGCTTTGTTTTATATACGCTTGACGCTTTAACAACCTTAGTTCCGGGCAAAAGTGAAATTGCGTGAACTGCTGAGTTCAGATTTTTCATTTTGTCGCCAAGGTTTGATCCTAATCCTAAAATGACTGTGCACACGTTCTTGACCTCTCAATTTCTACAGCTACATAATCAAAATCTGCTTTTATCGGCGCATCGGGCTTTTTAAGGTTGACGCGCACGTGGCGGATCGGGCTGTGGTTGAGCAGAATTGCATCTGCTATCCTTTGTGCCGCGTGCTCGAGCAATTTGCAGTTTTTTTCTGTCATTGCCGAGCGTACGGTTTTGATGATATCTGCATAGCTTACGGTATCTTCAAGCTCGTCTGTGAGGCAGGCGTCTTTAAGGTCTGCCCATACTTCAATGTCAAGCACAAACCATTGTCCCATTGCTGTTTCTTCGGGATTTACACCGTGGTGTGCGAAGATTTTAAGTGAATTGATAACTATTTTATCCATTTTTTGCCTCCGCAAGAAGTTTTGCAATTTGTGCTGTTGCAACAGCTTGCTCAATGTCGTGCACACGGATTAAGTTTGCACCACCGGCTATGCAGGCGGCATTTGCAACGATTGTGCCTGTGAGTGCATCGCCGCAAAGCTTTGTTACGCGCTTGCGTGACAGTGCGGCGAGCTTAGTGCAACCGAGTGGGTTGATTTTGGCGAAATCCGCAATTATCTTCAGGTCGTCTTCGCGTGATTTGCCAAACCCGATACCGGGGTCAAAGCAGATGTTTTCTTTCGGCAATCCGCAGCTTTCCGCTATGTTAAGAGAATATGCAAAAAACGAATTGATTTCGTCGATAATATCGGTTGTGTCTTCGCGGGTCTGGTTGCTTTTCAGTCCGCCGGTGTGCATCACAATCCATCCTGCGCCGAACTGAGCGGCAAGCAAAGCCATTTCTTCGGATGCGGTTCCGCTTACGTCATTGATTATATCTGCACCGTTTTCAAGTGCGGCACGTGCCACCTGAGGAAAATACGTGTCAACGCTGATTGGTATGCTGACAGCTTTCCTTACTTCCCTGAGTGGGGTGATAAGGCGTTGCAGTTCTTCCTCTGCTGTAATCGGCGTGCTCTGCGGCGCGGTCGACTGTGCGCCGAGGTCGATAACGGCTGCTCCTGCGGCCTGAGCTTTGGCGGCATATTCGGCTGCTGAATCAGCGCTGTGTCTGCTGTCAGCATAAAACGAGTCAGGTGTAAGGTTAATAACGGCCATTATTCCCGCTTGTCCGCTAAGGTCAAGTCTGAAGCTGTTTGTGTTGAATATCATATTTATTATCCTCAGCGTGAGCCTGAAAGGAGCGAAAGTGCTTCTGCCCTTGTTCTGGCATCACTTCTCATTATTCCGCGCATTGCAGACGTTCTTGTCTGGCTGCCCGAAGCTCTTGCGCCTCGCATTGTCATACAAAGGTGTTCTGCTTCTACTACAACAGCAACGCCCTGAGGCTCAAGGTTTTCGTAAAGGAAGTCGGCAACCTGCGACGTAAGGCGCTCCTGAAGCTGAGGGCGCTTTGCAAAGCAGTTGACAATTCTTGCAAGCTTTGACAGGCCGATAACCTTACCGTTGCCGGGTATGTAAGCTATATGCGCTTTGCCGATGAAGGGGATAAGGTGATGCTCGCAGATTGAATAAAGAGGAATATCGCGGACGATTACCATTTCGTCGTTGTTATCTTCGGTGAATATCTTGAGGTGCTTTTTGGGATCTTCCTCAAGGCCTGCGTAAATTTCCTCGTACATTCTTGCAACTCTGTTAGGTGTTTCGATAAGACCTTCTCTGTCAGGGTCTTCGCCTATGGCATACAGCAGCTCTCTTACTGCCGCTTCAATACGTGGCTTGTCCATACAGTCATTCCTTTGCTTCAAAGTAAATTGTGATAATGTTGTTGCCTTCGAGTACAAGGTATCTCACTTTGTTTGTCACAAGTGGTTTTTTGCTTGCAAGCGAGGCTGTTTCCAGTATGCGGTATATTTTCTCTTGGTTGAAGAGGCAATCAATTGCCTTACTTTTAGCTTGCTCTGATGCGAACATCAGCGTGAC
>JAFOBC010000098.1 GCA_017382015.1 Clostridia bacterium | reverse complement strand
CTGCCTCCTGCCCGACAGCACATGGTTCATCAAGGATACTTGCCACGTTCCCTGCAACTACGGCTCCGAGCTTGCAGAAATGCTGTTCTGGCTTATGAGCACCGACACACAGCCCACAGTAACAACAAACGAGCTGTATCCTCAGTTCCAATATGCTGATGCACAGCAGAATCTTTACTGCTTCGAATAATTACAAAGCTGTAATTTGACTCCCTCCTTTGCCTGCCATATAATACAGGTGAAGGAGGGATTTTTTATGTTGAAAAAAATTACTGTTATTCTGCTCGCGCTTTCACTTATCTTCAGCTTTGCAGGCTGTGTGAAAAGTCCCGAACGAGACACAGCCAAGCTCGTGCCGTACCTATCCGCATACAAATGCGACGAAGAAAACGGATACTGGGCGCAAAGGCTTTACGGCATTATGACAGCCGACGGCGAGACCGTTGCAGAGCCGATATACACTTCCTACCGCACCTTTGAGCTTAACGGCAAAACCTACTACTGTATGCAGGTTATGGAGGGTGATTGGGAGCCTATATGCCACAATTCGCTGCTCATATCCGCTGACGGCACGTTCAGACTCGAGCTTAAAGACAATATCGTAGCCATATCCGAAAACCGCATCATCTGCCAGCAGTTTGAGGAACCGTTTACGGTTTACGATTACAGCGGCAACAAAATTTTCTCCGGCAGCGAAAACCAAACCGTTGACACCGACTCAAACGGCTTTTACAACGGTCTGCTTGTAGTTTTCGACTTTTTGAGTGAAGACAACTATACGGAAGTCCGCGATGAAAACGGCAATATAGTTTTCGAAAGGTTTGATTACTGCGGACCGTTTGTTACAGGCAAGGCCGTCGCAAGCTATAACCGTGACGAGGGCTACGGCATTATATCTGCCGAGGGAGAATGGCTGCTTGAACCCGTATATGACGAAATTTCAACAGTCGAAGGCAAATGTTTCATTGCGGTTGATAACGGTCGTGAATACATATACGATTCCGATGTAAAGTTGCTGCGAGAGAGAGAATGCGGCATATACATAACCGATGGCAGCTACTATTTCGAGCTGAACGGCAAACTCATACGTTACTATTCTCATATGGATGCACCCGACGAATTTTACCGTGATGCATTCACAGACGAAATAATTTCCTGCAACGGTATCAATATGGGTCGGTATTCCGAGTATTTCGGTTACTTCTACTACATTGACAACGCAACACACACGGTAACTCTCTACGACGAAAACGGTAGGCTGCTCGCCGAGCACAAAAACGCCGATAATTTTGTAGAGTACGAAGGAATATACAGCGTCAGTGATATAGAAAGCAGCACTCGTACCTACTTTGACGCCAAGACCCACGAGAAGGTGCTCACGCTATCCAACATCGAATCCAACGTCAAAAACGCTTGGAAACCTGTCAACACAGCAGGCGATTGCGGACTGCTAAGCGTAGCAGACTTTGAATTCAAAGGTGATAGTATTTACCACGGACCGTACCACCTTTTTGACAGCAACAGCAACGAATACATCATAAGAGACTGCGAATACTGCGAAATAATCGAGTTCGGCGGCAATACGTATATCTGGGTAATTTATGAAGACAGAGCCGAAATTTACGACGCACAGATGAAGCTGCTGATGCAAACCGAAAACACCTTATAAAAGAAGAAAACCGAGCAAACTCAAAAAGTTTGCTCGGTTATTTATTTGTGATATTCAGTTAAGCGGTGCTTTTACCGCTGCATCAAAGTCTGCGCCGTTAATCACGCCGTCACCGTTGACGTCAGCCGCGTTTGAATACGCGCCGCCAATATCATCCTCGCTGATAAGACCGCTGTTGAACATGCCTACAAGGAATGCATCGTCAGCATCTATAGCGCAGTTACCGTCTACGTCACCGGCAACGCTCACAACAAGCTCATCAACAGTATTATCGGGCTTGGTAAGCTTGATTTTGCAGCCTGTTGAAAGCAGAGACGTTGCGGGAAGCTTAGAGGAATTTGCCGAATAAAACTCTGCCTTGACCGCACCGAAGTTTGCGGCAAGAGCCGACTGAGTAAGGTTAGCAAAGGTGGTAGCACCGAGCACGTAACCGTCAGGCTCAACCAAAAGACTGAGCACCTCATTTACTGCAGGATTCACCGCATCGGGCACAACAATCTGCTTTGCGGCATAAACCTCACCTGCTTTTGCAGTTGACTTGACGTTGTTAAAGCCGAAGCCTACAGAAACATTGCCGACAAGCGTGGGTACGCTGAGCGTGAGATCACCGTTGTAGAGCACGATGTCTTCACTTATTCTGAACGTGATGCTTGCGAGCGTACCGCCGTCGGTCATAAGCTGTTCGTCAACAACGGCAATATACACCTTGCCGTCATCATAATTTGCATTACCTACAAAATATTCACTTGCCGCTTCGCCGCCGTCAACGTCAATGGGTGTAAGCACAT
>JAFOBC010000097.1 GCA_017382015.1 Clostridia bacterium | reverse complement strand
CTTACCGTAAAGGGTGTTGCCGCTCAGCCGCTTTCATTTACCGAAAAATATATCAACGCATTTTATTATAAAATCCTTCACCGTTCGGATTATTACTACCGCGCCGCATATAAGGATTCTGTCAGCTTTGCAAAGGACTGCGACGTATGCCTTTGCATCGGCGGCGACACATTCTGCTACGGCGATAACGAGCTGTGCCGCAACTTTATCGCTCAGTTCAAAGCAATGGGCAAAAAAGTAGTGCTGTGGGGCTGTTCGATAGGTGAAGAAGACCTCTCCCCCGAAAAGATTGAAACGCTCAAAAGCATTGACGGAATTTTTGCACGCGAATCGCTCACCAAAGAGGTGCTCGAAAACGCAGGCATCGGCAACGTCAGGCTTTTTGCCGACCCTGCATTCACTCTGCCGACAGAAGACGCAGAGCTTGAGGGCGAGCATCTGCTGGGCATCAATCTGAGCCCGCTTGTGGCAGAATACTGCAGTAATCTCTCCGAATACGCTTCACGTTTTCTTGAAAAGGTTGAAAAGGAAACGCACTATACCCCCGTGCTTATTCCCCACGTCACAATCGACGAGGGCGACAACAACGATTACACTTTCCTCAAAGACATTTACGATAACTCAGATTTAAAACGCACAATCATTCTGCCCGATAATCTTTCCGCTTCGCAGTATAAGGGATATATACAAAAATGTGAAATGCTCATTGCCGCACGCACCCACGCAACAATCGGCGGCTATTCAAACGGCATACCCATATTCGCACTCAGCTACAGCATAAAAGCACGCGGCATTGCAAAAGACCTCTTCGGCAAAGAGGTATGCGTAGCAAGCATCAAATCAATCAAATCAGCTGACGACCTTTTCACCTGCCTGCAAAAAATAGAAAGAAACGCAGAGAAAATGCGCGAAGTGCTCACAGAGGTTATTCCCGAAAAGAAAGCACTTGCATTCAGCGCAGGAGAAGCACTTAAAGAAATAATCTGAAAGGGCGTTTTTCCATGAAGAAAAAACTGCTTTTTATAATGCCTGACCTCGGTAGCGGCGGCGCTGAAAAAGCGCTGATTACACTGCTAAGCCTGTTCGATTACAGTAAGTATGACGTTGACCTTTTTCTGTTTCGCAGGCAAGGGCTTTTCCTGCCGAGCGTACCTTCGCAGGTAAACGTTATCGACGGAGGCAAAGATTACGAGCTGTTTGACGGCAGCGCTGCAGCCTGCATCAAAACGAGCGTAAAAAAGCTGAATTTTTCACTCGCCGCAAACCGTATGAAATACGCCAAGGCTCTCGAAAGCGGCAACAAAGCAGCCGTCTGGAGCTGCCTGAAAAAAGCCTTGCCCACACCCGACAAACACTATGACGTTGCCGTCGCATATCTTGAAGGCAATGCGGTATATTACTGCGTTGACTGTGTTGATGCCGACGTAAAAATCGGATATGTTCACAACGATTACGTCAAGCTCGGACTCGATAAAAATTTCGACCGTCCGTTTTTCGAAAAGCTCGATTACCTCGTCAGCGTTTCGGATGAATGCGTAAACGTACTAAAGCAGGTTTTCCCCGACCTTGAAAGCAAGATAAAGCTAATGCTCAACATCGTATCGCCCACCACACTCAATACTCTCGGCAAAGAAACAGCCGCAGAATATGACGGCACAGCCGCAAAAAAGAT
>JAFOBC010000096.1 GCA_017382015.1 Clostridia bacterium | reverse complement strand
CCACAGCGATGAATCCTATCTTCCGGAGGACGGCGAGTCCTCCAAATGGGAAAACGCCGGCATCTACGACGTTGGCAACGCACTGAAGGACGAACTGGAAAAGCTGGGTGTGGACGTGATTTACTCCGAGGAATCCTTCCTCCCCCATGACGCTGAAGCCTATAACCGTTCCCGCGGCACCGCGGCGGAGCTGCTGAAAAAAGGCCCCGACGCGCTGCTGGACATTCACCGCGACGCTATCGAGCTCGACAACGGAGAAAGAATCAAACCCGTTGCAACCGTATTCGGCAAAAAAGCGGCACAGATGATGATAATTACGGGATGTGAAGAAGGCAAGGTAACAAACTTCCCTAACTGGAAGAAAAACCTGACATTTGCAATGGAACTGCAAAGCATTTGCGAGGAGCTGTACCCAGGAGTTATGCGGCCGCTGTATTTCTGCCAGAGAAAGTACAATATGGATCTTTCGCCTAACAATTTGCTTGTTGAAATGGGAAGCTGTGCCAACACGCTTGAAGAGGCAGCTTATTCCGGCAGATTACTCGGAAACGCGCTTGTAAAACTGCTGGACAAAAATTCAGACAAAGGATGACAAAGCAATGAAAAGCATAATAAAATACTATATGGTCACATTAGCATTAACAAGTATAGCAATAATAGGCACATGCGCAATGATAACGGTAGATGAAAAAAACGCCGCAATGCTGTTCGGAAAAGAGACACAAACAATTCAGCTCAGCACCGAAAGCATAGGCGCTGAGCTGAGAAAGATTTTTTGATTTACTTTTTCTTTTCATCACGCTCGTGGATAACAAAGCGTGTGGGCGTACCTTCAAGACCGAAAACCTCACGGATCTGATTATCCAGATAGCGCTGATAGCTGTAATGGAACAAATCCTTACGGTTAACAAAGCAAACAAACGTTGGCGGACGTGTAGAAGCCTGAGTCATATAGTAAATCTTAAGCCTCTTACCCTTATCCGTTGGCGGCTGTACCCTTGCGGTTGCATCAGCAAGCACCTGATTGAGTCTGCCGGTCTGGATTCGCATCGCATTCTGTGTATCTACAAAGTTGATAAGCTCAAAAAGTCTGTCAATTCGCTGACCTGTTTTTGCAGAGATAAATATAATGGGAGCGTAAGACATAAACGAAAAATCGTTCATCAGCTTTTTACGGTAAGCATCCATTGTCTTGCCGTCTTTTTCTACTATATCCCATTTATTTACAGCAATAATACAAGCTTTGCCCATCTCATGAGCAATACCTGCTACCTTTGAATCCTGCTCTGTAAAGCCCTCTTTGGCGTCAATCATAATTACGCATACGGTTGCACGCTCAACAGCCATTTTCGCACGGATAACAGAGTATTTTTCGATAGCATCTTCAACCTTGCTCTTGCGGCGAAGACCTGCAGTATCGATAAGGACATATCTGCCGTGCTTATTTTCGATAAGAGTATCTGTAGCGTCGCGTGTTGTGCCTGCGATATCAGAAACGATAGCACGTTCCTCACCCGAAACGCTGTTGACAAGAGAAGACTTACCGACATTGGGTTTACCGATAATTGCAACCTTGATTGTGTTATCGTCTTCGTCCTCTTGTTCCTCAGCAGGAACGAAAGAAAGAACAGCATCAAGCAAATCACCCGTGCCGTGACCGTGAACAGAAGAAACAGCAATCGGGTCACCAAGACCGAGATTATAAAACTCATAGAACTCAAGCGGAGGCTCACCGATAGAGTCGCACTTGTTTACGCAAAGCACAATAGGCTTGCCGCTCTTCTGAAGCATCGCGGCAACCTCCTGGTCAGCCGCAACAACACCTGTACGCACATCGCACACGAGCACGATTACATCTGCACTATCGATAGCAAGCTGAGCCTGACGGCGCATCTGAGAAAGAATAATATCATCCGAATAAGGCTCAATACCGCCAGTATCAACAAGAATCATATTTCTACCGACCCATTCACACTCGCCATAGATTCTGTCACGAGTGACACCGGGAGTATCATCAACAATAGAAAGCCTTTTTCCGCATAACTTATTGAAAAGCGTTGATTTACCAACGTTCGGTCTACCCACAACAGCAACTATGGGTTTTGCCATACTTACCACTCTCCTCCTAAAAATTTTTCAAGCAGCTCGTATCCGTCCGCAACACAGGATGTTACGGGCACGCCGAGCTTTTCGGACAGCTGAGTAACCGTGATATCATCGAGGAATACATCCTCGCCGTCACGCAGGGCCGAATCGGGAATTATCAGCTCATCGCCGAGGTTTACGCTCTCAAGCTGAGTGATTATATCCTGACCTGTAAGAAGACCTGCGACGGTTACACTTTCGCCAAAAAATGTGTTACTTATTTCAATTACGTTTATTTTAAGATTATTATACCTTTTTTCTGCAAGAATTGCCAGCTTTTTTATCAGCGGATATGCCGCCACGCCGGTTACAGCTGTGATGCTGCGCGGATTTTCGAGAGAATAATCGCAACCGTCAAGAGCGGAAGCAAACTCATCTTCAAGAAGACGCCACATTCCGACACCGTTTTCAAGCTGAGGGTACTCTCCGTAATACTCTGCCTGAGGAATATCTCTGCCTGCACAAAGATAGAATTCATCGGCAGCAAACGCGATTGTTTCCCCCTTGAAATGCTTAAAGTGAGCATTAAAATCATCAACCGTATCAATAACTGCTAAAGCTGTATCAGGCTTATATGCCTCAAGCTCATAAAGACCTTCGCGATGCTTTGTGAGACCGACCGGCACACAAGCAATGCTCTGCACCGCAGGATAAAGCTTACCAAGCTCAGAAAGGCTGAATTCAAGCTCTTTACCGTCGTTAATACCCGGGCACAGGACAAGCTGTGTGTTAAGCTTAATACCCGCATCAGCCAAGCGATTGAGATAGCGCAAAGACGTGCCCGAATCAGGATTTTTCATCATCTTCACACGCAAATCGGGATTCATCGTATGAACCGATACGTTAACCGGACTTATGTGCATCTCAATAATACGGTCAATATCCTTATCGGTAAGATTCGTGAGAGTTACATAGTTGCCGAAAAGGAATGAAAGACGCGAATCGTCATCCTTAAAATAAAGGCTATCACGCATACCCTTGGGCATCTGATCTATAAAACAGAATATGCACTTATTTTTGCAGGAATGGTGCTTATCCATAAGATAGGTTTCAAAGCACAGCCCCAAATCATCATACTCGCCTTTTTTAACTTTAACTGTGCGGCGTTTGCCCTGCTCTGTTTCGATTTCAAGCTTGAGCTTGCAGGCACTTGTGTAAAAGCGATAATCGAGCACATCGTTGATTTCGTGTGAATTTACGGCAACAAGAGTGTCGCCTGCCGAAATTTTT
>JAFOBC010000095.1 GCA_017382015.1 Clostridia bacterium | reverse complement strand
GGTTCTCATCGAAAACCGTACGGGTGAGCCGCTCGGATTTACAAATTACGAGCGCGGCATTGAGGCGATGCTCTCAAAGCGTGAGGCAGTAAACAAGGCAATTGAAGAAAATGTTTAAGGAGATTCGGCTATGAAAAAAATTATTACGGCACTTGTAATGGCTGGAGTTATTTTCCTTTTTGGCGGATGCACAAAAAACGTATCACCGAAAGACAAGCAGGATTTTGACGAAAACACTCTGATTTCTGAAGAAACCGAACCCACGGCACAAGAGAATGAACACAGCGGAATTCCCGAAGAAACGCAGGCAAATGATGAAGGACTGCACGCATCATTGACTTTATCATCTTTGATCGGTAAGACTGTAAAAGAAATCACCGATATATTCGGCACGGATTATAGCGTAAGCGACTATAACGGCGGCTATTTCATAAGCTATGAGGACAGACCCTTTTCTCTGTTTTACAGAAATCCCGATGACCCTGACGGAATCAGGTCTGAGGTGCCTGCACCGACGGATGTGATATTCATTGTAATGTCGGGCGGCGAAGGTATGGTTATCTTTGAAGACGTTGAAATCGGCTCAAGAGTTGCCACGTTGGAAGCTTGTATCGGCGAGACGCTTGATGTTGAATATGACGAAATGGAAGACGATTATTTCGTTACGTTCACCAGAGATGGCTTGAGATACGTGATGAGTGTTGACGGCGAGAGCAAAATTACAAGCTGTGAGGTCTGGGACGAAAGAACCTGATAAAAACAAAAAACACACCATCAAGCGATGGTGTGTTTTTTATTGTCTCTTCAGCAAAGACAAAACCCCCGGTTCTACCGGGGGAATAAAAAAGCTTTAGTAAAAACAGAAAGTGGCGAGCAATGGCAAGCCACAAAAACGTAGAAAAAGAAATTAACCTCCAAGTATAATAGAAAAGGTTTGGCGACCGCATTACTAAAATACAAGGAGGTTAAAAGCGTGTTTAAAAAAGATGGAAACAATGAAATAAAAACACTATCTCACTCGACGTACAGGTGTCAGTACCATATAGTATTCGCACCAAAGTACAGAAGAAAAGAAGTGTACGGAAAACTGAAAAAAGATATCGGAGATATAATAAGGAGATTGTGTGAACAGAAAGGTGTAGAAATCATAGAAGCAGAAGCGTGCAAAGATCACATACACCTTTTGGTGTCGATACCACCATATTTAAGTGTAGCACAATTTATGGGATATCTCAAGGGTAAAAGCACATTGATGATTTTCGACCGTCACGCAAATTTGAAATACAAGTACGGCAACCGACACTTTTGGTGCAGAGGTTACTATGTAGACACAGTCGGTCGAAATAAGAAAGTGATAGAAAAGTACATTCAAAATCAATTGGAAGAAGATTTTGCAAATGACCAGATATCACTCAAAGAATATATAGACCCGTTTACGGGTAACAAGAATAGTTAAACAAAAATAAACAGCCGCACGAGAGCGGCTGTTTGGGATAGTAATGCGGTGTCAAACTTCAGTGCCGACTTTTAGTCGGCAAGCCAGTAGGCGGCCCTTATAGGGCCTGTGCAAACCACCAGTTCAACTGGTGGTTATGATTTTGCAAAATTTTAGCAATTTGTTATTGACTTACATTGTTTGTAAGATGTATAATCCAATTATTAAATGTGCATAAATTGCACTTGATTGGAGGAAGAAATATGATTAAAAAGCACAAAAAAGTTCTTTCTGTTATTCTTACTTGTGCTATGCTGCTTACGTTGGCACTGCCTGCGTTGGCATCTGCGCCTTCCGAGAAAAACTACATAATTGAAAATCCGTACGACGGTATTGATTGGGATGCCTGGGACGATTATAAGACCCAGCTTCACTGTCACACTAATGCAAGTGACGGTTTCCTGCCTGTTCAGCAGTTCTGTGATATGCACTATGCGCTCAATTATGAAATAGTTGCGCTTACAGACCACGGTACGCTCAACCGCGGTTGGAATGTTGCTCCCGAAATAGTTCCGCTTATGCGAATTATCAAAAAAGAGCGTACCAACAACAACGCTCCCATAATCCCTGTTGACGAAGAATCATATCAGGGCTATCTAAACGGAACAAACCCTGACAGAACGTATACCACAACAGACGGTGACCTGCTTGAGCGCACCACGACAAACGGTATGCTTGACGTTCCGCTGGGCAATGAGCAGAATATGGCAACTCCTTTTGCTGACTGTCATCTTACAAGCTATTGGGCAGAGTACGGTCAGGGATATGCAGGTGTTTTCGGCGATTATGAAACTCCCTGCCGTGAGGTTGCAGAGCGTGACGGTATCACATTCCTTTCTCACGTCGGTGAATACGTATATCCCGATAAGGATTCTGCGGACCATGTCGGACAGAAGATTGATGAATACTACGTAAACAAGTTTGCAAGAATCTTCCTTGATAATCCAGATAATTCACTCGGTATGGGTATCAACAGCGCAACTGACGCACACACACGCTGTGACCGTATTCTTTACGATCAGATTCTTCAGAAGACAATTCCCAACGGTGTTGTTCCGTGGGGTAATACGTTTGCTGATTCTCATAACGAAACCTCAATTAACGATGCTTATACAATGAGCTGGATGCCCGAGCTTACACTCGATGCATTCCGTACCTGCCTTGAAAAAGGTCAGTTCTTCTCAGTTTCTCATTTCTCCAACGGTGTTGAGCTCAACGGTATGGAAGAAATGCCCGGCTTTGTTGAGCAGGATGTTTACGATACGGAAGCGTATTGGCTCGATAACACTCCTCAGGTTACAAGAATTACCGTTGACCAGGATGCAGATACAATCACCGTAGAAGGTGTCAACGCAAATATCATCACTTGGGTTTCAAACGGTAACGTTATCAAACGTGAATCACTTGAGAACGGCAAAGCGACTCTTGATCTTCATAACGACGAGTTCCTCGATGAGCCTTATCTCTATGTCAGGTTTTATCTTTCGGGTGATAACGGTATCTGCTATGCAAACCCGATGGTTCTCAACGTAGAGGGCGAGGAGTTTGCTCCCGTAGACGTTCCCAAAACTTACGATCTGCCGTGGTTCCTTCGTGGTCTTGTAACTGTGCTTGACGTTGCGATTTTCAAGTTCAATCCCATTATCTGGATTTTCAAGTATTTCGGTCTCGGCTACAACCCGATTGAAAGAATCTTCCAATAATAAAAAATCAGCAGGCACCTGATTCTTTTTCAGGTGCCTGCTTTTCTTATTTGTTGAACGGCTTTGAGTAAGCCTTAGCCCATTGTATAACCTTTTTTCTGTCCCATTTTTTCGGCATTGCCGCGCATATAGCGGTAACCTGAGCTATTTCAGTGCCGCAACCAAGTATCTTCTTGAGCAGCTGAGGGTTCTTGATTGCGCTCTTCCCTTTGAGCATAAGGTCGGGAATATCAAATTTAAACAAGTCATAAAGGCTTGTGAAATCTGCTGTCATTGTGATGTTATCTTCGTTGAGCATACCCGAATCAAAGCAGTAGTCAAGCTCATCGGGTGTGAGAGTGAGGAGAAGATATTTTACGCACTCAAGCGGTGCAAGTCCTGCACCAAGCTCTTTGTAATATTTAACCTGATAATTCCAAAGTGTTTCGGCGCTGAATGCGCATTGTTTGTCGTTGGTTACAGTATCCGCCAGCATTCTTGCCGCTTTGAGTGAGTTGGCAATACCTGAGCCGATAAGCGGCACCGTCATAAATGCGCTGTCGCCGATTGCGGCATAACCGTCACCGACCATAACCGAAAGGGGATGACGGACGGGGATCTCCACAAACTGACCGCCTCTTACTTTTTCTTTGCCTAGTCTAGGTGAAGTTTGTCTTAGAAAATCAGCGTATTCTTCAAGCTCTTGAAGGCTGAATTCTTCGAATCTGCCTACAAGCAGGTCGGTGTGTTCGTCCTCAGATGCAACCCAACTGACGCTTTTTACGCCGCCGGCAAACAGCATAACTCTGAATTTTGCCTCAACCTCTTTGTCACTTGCTTTGTTGTAGAAAGCTCTGTAAATTGTGATTTTTTCATTGCGCCTTACGCATTTTTCAATTCCCATTGAGCGTGGCAGATTTGTTCTGACGGGCGAATTGATGCCGCACGCATCAATTATCAAGTCTGCCTGAAAGTCGCCAAGAGAAGTTCCGATTCCCACAACTCTGTTGCCCAGAGTCAGGGGAGCGGTGACCTCACAGTCATAAACAATTTTTACACCCTTGCTTACCGCGTGGGATACGAGGTGAGCGTATATATCTTTTCGCTCCATCTTTATTTCGAGTTTATCCTTGGGCACACGCTGTGTAAGCGATCTTTTTGCCGTAGGCGCAAAGAATGTCATGTGCTCCTTGTATTCGTATTTATCTTCGTCAGGCATTGGTATTCCGGCAATCCTGAGTGCATCGGGAGCGAAAATATCCGTCCAATCGTAGCCGAGCGTGCCTTCGGATTTCTTTTCATATACGGTTACGTCAAATCCTCTTTCTGCGAGAATTGCGGCCGCCGCAATTCCGCCGTGACCTAGACCTGCAACTATTATTTTTTTGCCCATAGGTAGTAACCTCCACATTGTCCATGATGATTATTCTAACATTTTTTTCGATGATTTCAAGCATTTTTTGAATAATACGTTTTTTGACAGCAGTTTTGATGTACTTGATTGGGAATTAAACTTTAATCAGATTTCGAAATTTGCAAAAAAACACCCGGTTTATCGTTTTAATATGTTGACAGCGTGTCGGAAAAGTTATAAAATTAAATAGTTGAAATTCAAATAGGGAGTGCTTTAAATGTCAGTTAAAAAACTTCAGTATTTCGCAGGCGGCAAGTGGCTCGATTCATCCTGCGAAAAATATATGGATGTGTATAATCCCAGTACGGGTGAAGTTATTGCTCAGACCCCTTGCTGTACAAAAGATGAGGTTAACGAGGCAATCGCTTGTGCTAAAGAAGCTTTCAAAACCTGGTCTAACGTACCTGTTATGAAAAGAGTACAGATCGTTTTCAAATTCCGTGAGCTTCTCGATGAGCATATGGATGAGCTTACCGAAATCTGTGCAAGAGAGCACGGCAAGGTCTGGAGCGAAGCCAAAGGCGATATCCTCAAGGTTAAAGAGCCGGTTGAGCTTGCTTGTTCAGCACCCTCACTTCTCATGGGTGAGAGCATGAGAGATACTTCTGTAGGCTATGACACAACTCTTTACAGAGAGCCTGTCGGTGTCTTTGCAGGTATCGTTCCTTTCAACTTCCCCGGTATGATTCCTATGGGCTGGATGTCACCGCTCTGCATCGTCTGCGGTAATACAATCGTTCTCAAGGCAGCTTCGATGACTCCTATGACCTGTATGAGACTCGCTGAGCTTTGGCAGGAGGCGGGTCTTCCCGACGGCGTTATCAATATCGTTACCTGCTCAAGAAACGAAGCTGAAATCTTTATGGAGCATCCCGACGTTAAGGGTATCACTTTTGTCGGTTCAACAAGCGTAGGTCTTCACATCTACTCAAGAGCTGCTGCAAACGGCAAGCGCGTTCAGGCTCTTTGTGAAGCAAAGAACCACGGTCTTGTTCTTGAAGATGCAGCTCTTGAAAGAAGCGCAAGAGGTATCATCAACTCTTCATTCGGTTGTGCCGGTGAGCGCTGTATGGCTCTTCCCGTTATCGTTGCTCAGGAAAGCATTGCGGATGAACTTGTGGGTTATCTTGTTAAGTTTGCAAAAGAGCTCAAGCTCGGTCCTGCATACGATAAAGAGTCCACACTCGGTCCGGTTGTTACCGAAGCTCACAGACAGTCCATTCACAAATGGATTGAAAAGGGCATCGAAGAAGGCGCAGAGCTTGTTCTCGACGGCAGAAATCCTGTTGTTCCCGGCTACGAAAACGGATTCTATGTCGGTCCCACAATCTTTGACCACGTTACAGAGGATATGACAGTTGGTCAGAGAGAAATCTTCGGCCCCGTTCTCTGTGTTAAGAGAGTTAAGGACTTTGAAGAGGGTCTTGCTGTTATGAATGCTAATCCCTTTGCAAACGGTTCTGTTATCTTCACTCAGAGCGGCTACTATGCACGTGAGTTTGCAAAGAGAACTGACGGCGGTATGGTCGGTGTCAACGTCGGTATCCCCGTACCCGTAGGCGTATTCCCGTTCACAGGTCACAAGCAGTCATTCTTCGGCGATCTTCACTGCCTCGGCAAGGACGGTTTCCGTTTCTACACAGAAACAAAGGCTGTCACAACCCGT
>JAFOBC010000094.1 GCA_017382015.1 Clostridia bacterium | reverse complement strand
TGTCTTTGACAGTGCAAGCAGGGTTTGGGATATATTCTGCAGACTCAGATTCTGAAATATCATCAGTCATCTCTTTGTATTCAGGGAAAGCATTCTGCCAGATTTCGCTCTGCCACGGTGAATCATAGAGCGCATCCCACATATCTCCGCTGCCGATATGAGCGTGAGTGAACCAGCCGTTATTAAGCGCGCCTTCTCTCGCTCTTTCGTCAAAATAAATTGCATTTTCGCCCGAATTTACAATTATATTATTTGTGACAACATTATCTCTGCCACCGCCGATGTGAATCGAGTTTCTCGGAATATTGATGAGCAGGTTGCCGTAAATCTGCTGACCTGAAAGCGCATCGTCAAGATAAATTCCGTCAGGCCTATGCTCACCCGAGCCGACGTTATAAATGCAGTTATATCTTATAATATTGCCGTACCAGACCCAGCTTCTGCCCGAATAAATCGCACCCGCATCGTCGGAGAGCAGGCAAACATCGTGGATGTTATTATACTCGATAATATGATTGTTGCCTTTATAAGTAATTGCTTCGTGAGGTGAGTTTGCCATTTCATTGTGTGAGCAAATATTGCCGACACCGAGCAGAGTTACTGCAGGCTGATAGGTCTGATAAATCTCTGACCAATCGTGAATATAGTTGTTATCCGCCTTGCTGTTGCCGGCGGTAAGCGTTTTGGTATCTCCCCCATCGAGAATAATTCCACCCTTGCCTGTGTGAGTTATTTCATTGTTATAGGCGAGGTTATTACTGCCTGTCATTATAAGCGCATTGCCTGCAACGTTTTTGATAAGGCAGTTCTGAACGGCATTGTTGTTACCGCTGATGACAACTGCATCTGACCTTGTTCCTTTTACGGTTATTCCGTCAAAGGTAAGATAATCCGCTTCTGAATTAATTACCGGTTTAAGCGATAAAGATAAATCGATTTGTGATTCTTCGATATTTTCAGGTTTCCAGAGGCAGAGCAAACCGTTTTCACGGTCAAGATACCATTCGCCCTCGGTCGTAAGTTCTTCAAGAACGTTAAAGAAATAATAAGGTGCTTCGGTTTTTGTTCCGTAAAGGCTTACAAACTTCGGCGAGATTTCGTCTGTTTGTGCATTGAAACTTCCGATTGGTGATGAAGCATCTGCCCAATCATATTTCCAGTAGCCGAACATCCACACGTCATCAAGCGTTTTCCAGCCTTCAATTCTTTGTGCAAGTTCTGAATTCACTCTGTAAACATCCGATTCGGGGTTGCGGATTTTATCCCAATCTTTAACTTCGGTAAGAGCACCGTCAGATTCTTTGCCGAGACCCGTTTTAACAACCTCTTCAGTGAGAAGATAATCGCTGTCGGGGTATCTTGCAAGGGTTTGCCTTTTATCATTGATGAAAAGCTCACAGTAAAGTTCACCTGTGTAATCTCCGTCATAGCTTGATGCTGTATGATATGAACCGATTGCATATATCTTGCCCCAATCGTCTTTTGTGAGAGAATAGGGAGCTTTGGTCAAATCAACAACTACTGCATTTTCCTGTACTTCAGTTGAGAGTCTTCCCGATATTTCGGGATATTCCTTTGCGGATTTAAAATCATCAGAAGAAAGCGTGACACCGCCGTTGAGAATAACCTCACCGCCGACTGCACAGTAAGTTATCGGACATTCAGCCGTACCTGAATCTTCTTTTGTTAATTCAAGCGATGATACATGGTATTCGCCTGCTTCGATGCAGACGGTTATGCCTTTTCTGTTTGTTTTATCAGTGTTTCTTACCGCTTCAACAGCCTTTTCAACTGTGAGGAAGGGAGATTCTTTTGTGCCGCTGTTCAGGTCATTACCTTTTGTGCTTACATAAAAATCGCCGTTAATCATTTTATCATCTTCCGCTTTTTTGTATGTTGAAAGAATCGGTGCAGGAGCTTTATAATCCTTATAAATTTCATCAATTGCAAAAGGCACTATGTACGAATAACTGCCGATTGCAAAGCCGACAAGAACAATAACACAAAGTATTGCTTTCAGAATCTTTTTATCAAAAAGCTTGATAATACAAAGCAAAACAAGAGCTGTTAAAGCAATAAATGACAGATAAACAGGGACAATCAACGCAATCTGATTAAGCTCACCACTACCGATAACTGCGTTGATAACAAGCATAAGTCCGACAAGAATAAATGCCAAAACCAATACGGTAACAACCACATTCTTAACAGTTTTCTTTTTATCTGTTTTGGGGCTGAGCGGTACAGATAACAAAGCACCGCCAAGACAAACAACAACGGCAAGAATAAACTGAAGCGCAGTGTATTCATAACACAGGTACTGCATATGAAAATAATACAGACCGACTATTGATAATACAATGCCCAAAATAAGGCAAATAATATTTGATATTATTTTATCTTTTTTCATAATTTATATCTCCGCAATTTGGAATTTACAGCTTTCCCCATTCTTCTCTCGTTATTGCAAAAACCTTTGTGATTTCATTCACATCATCCTTATACTCATCAACCTGTTTGCATCCGTAAGAAATTGCAGTTTTATATGACGGCTCATTTGTGTGTTTCATATAAGAATAAACCGCATTGAACGGTGTGTTGTTAAATGTCCAATCCC
>JAFOBC010000093.1 GCA_017382015.1 Clostridia bacterium | reverse complement strand
CCTTGATGCAAAACAATACACAATTCCTGTGGAAGATGCATTACAATCAGTACGGAGTGGAGAAGGCCCTGAATTATCTACAAGAGAAAAGCACATAAGAGAGTGCTTTGTTGTGGCTGAGGAAGGCGCTGATTTGACAGAAATCGAAAACGAAATTGTAACGATGCCGAACTATTTTGCAGATTACAATACAACGGTTCACTTTATAACCGAAGAGGAGATGAGAAGAAATCATAGCGGTATCCCTCATGGCGGCTTTGTCATTCGAAGTGGAAGAACCGGTATGAAAGGCGAGAATCAGCACATTATCGAATACAGTTTGAAGCTGGACTCAAATCCTGAGTTTACCGCTTCCGTCCTCACGGCGTATGCAAGAGCAGCGTGGAGATTGTATGAAAAAGGCGAAAGCGGTTGTATGACGGCTTTTGATATCGCACCTAAATATTTGAGTGAGAAGGGTTCGAAGGAATTGATTGAAACGATGCTGTAAATCTGGGCAAGATTTTTATGACTTAATGAGCCCATGGTTTTATGAAGATAACAGATGAAAGATAAGTTAACAGAATATGATGAATGGGCGAAAATGTCACCCGAAGAAAAGAAAAAGCAATTATATTTAAGACAAAAGAATATGTTGGATCTCTTCTTAGAACGTCACGCTATTGATCAAAAGCAATATGATAAATGCCTTTATGAGCTGATAGAAAAATTGAAAATTAATGACATAAATGTTGAGTAATCCAAATAAGACGGCGGCAGTGAGAAATCCTTGCCGCTTTTATATATCCGAAAAGTTCAAGCAAAAAAATAACAATCAATTCATTTTTTGTATCTGAATGCCTTATCGGAATAATGCCATTGATATTATTCCGATAATATGTTATACTACAATCGGAGGCGATAATATGGACTTTATGACTACTTCCAAAGCGGCAGAAAAATGGAATATAAGCGACAGACGTGTACGCACTCTTTGCAAGGAAGGGAAAATCGAAGGCGCTGTGCTTGTTGGCAAGACCTACAGAATCCCTGTTGATGCTAAAAAACCGACTGACGGAAGAATGAAGAATTCCGTCGGCCAATCAGAGTATTACCATAAATGGGGTAACGATACAATCGGTCTTATTGATTCTGCATACAATGTTCGTTTCATTAATCCGAAATATAACGAGGTTGTAAAGCTCTATACTCACGGTCAGAGCGATTGGAGTCATGAGCAGTTTGTAAGTTTTCTTTCTGAACGAGTTGTGAGCCGTGACAGACGTGATATTGAGAAAATTCTGTTCAGATGTGGACTTTCTGCATATGATGTTTTGAGAATCGCCAAGGTTACAAGAGGTATTCATCCTAAAGATTTGCTCTGGATAGCTCACAGTGAGGACGAAACTCTTGACGAGATAATGACTGAGGTGTTTGAATCTGTCTTTTTGCAGAAAATTGACCTTGTCGGTGACAGTGTTGACACTCCCGAAGGTTATAATATAAAACGCTACGGCGTAATGGATGGCAGATACGGAATATATAAACAGAGAATCAGTCCGCTTGTGACCGATGTTGAATCCGAGATTGCCGTATATAAGCTTGCGGAAAAGCTCGGTGTGCCTTGCTGTCCCGTGTATATTCACGATAAGAATACAATCTTTTCAGAATTCCTTTATGATTTCTCGAATGAATATATCGTGCACTTTCGCAGACTTTTTGATGGAGCCCGTTCAGATAATGAATATGAAAACCTACTTACAGTCAGACCGCAATACAAGGATGATTTCATCCGTATGATTCTGCTGGATTTCATCACAAGGCAGGATGACCGACATCTATCAAATATGGCGGTTAAGGTTACATCTGAAGGCGAAAGCTTCTATCCGCTTTACGATAACGGACGTAGTCTTTTCTATGAGGATACAGAAGAAACAGTCGAAGCTGCGGTTGAGAACATTGAAATGTACGCAACGAACTTTGGCTATTCTGGCACATATTATGATTACATCTGCGATATAGCTAAAGAAGGCATCAATTTTTCTAAATTCATAAATCTTGGTATTACTGATGATGAAATTAATGAGATTCTCGTTGAATCCGGTTTCAAAGGTTACCGCCTTACTGGTGCTGCGAAATGGATAAGAGGCGCAATTGATTTAATTAAGTCAAAAGTTTTTGAAAATACATCATTTTAATAGTATGATTATGAACGGTACATTGTGGAATCATCTTACGGAGGTTGATGAACAAGCTACAGATATGTTCTCTCGGCTGGTGGAACAGATGAAGGTCAATGAGGGCGTAACAGAACAACTAAAAGCTGATGACCAAATGGATTGGGTTTCTCTTATGAATAACATTGAATCGAGAGCAAGGGAGATAGTAAATAATGATTTGATTTATTGTTGAAATTTAAAAAGAAACATGGTCTAAAACAATAAAAAATGCATTTTACTGATTCAGTTTTTTCTTAACACATATTGCTTCGTACAAACAAAATCCATTTGATAAAAGTTAATTTTGCACGGTTAAAACCTATAAGAATCAGCTGAAAATACATACACTAATACAAATTAACATTAAATAAGGAAACCGCACGGATTTTTTAAATCCGTGCGGTTCTTAGTTTATTTCTGTAAATTGAATTTTAGAAAATCCAGTTGAAGATGAATACAACGTGGTTTACGAGCCAGTTAAGAGCATCCCATACAAAGTGGAACAGACGCATTGAGAAATACTTTGCAGGAGTGTTGATAATCTCAATGAGGTTATCACACTGTGCCTTGTATTCATTGAGTTTTGCTTTTTCGGCTTCGCCCATATTCTCATCTGCAATAAGTTCATCAATCTTTGCCTTGAGAGCTTCAATATCATCTTCCCAGAACTTTGTTACTCTTTCTTCGTCAAACATTTTAAGTTCAACGCCGATATCTGCAACATCCTTTTCTGCTGCTGCGATTTCTTCAAGGAGAGCTTCAAAGCCTGCCTTAATTTCATCATATTCAGCCTTCTGCTCGTCGGTGAGATTATCGGGGTTAACCGCTTCGATTTCAGCAATCTTTTCTTCAATAGCTGCCTTGTCGTCACTTGAAACATTTTCAGGATTGAAGTTGTTTTCGATGCCCTTTATTTCTTCAAGCTTTTCTTCGGTTTCGGCAATCTTATCTTCAAGACCTTCAATGTCGGTAATCATATCTTTGAGAACAGACTTTTCGTTTTCGGTGGTATTGTCGCTATCGATAAGATTCTGAATATCTTCTTTAAGCTGTGCGAGTTCATCGCTGTCGGTTGACTTGACTGTTTCTTCATCATAGGATTTAACAGCTTCATCAACTCTCTTGATTTCCTCTGCAACCTCTGTGAGCTTTTCTACGAGTTCATCTATTGCCTTGTCTGCTTCTTCAAGAGCAGCCTTTTCATCTTCGGTGAGATTATCACCGTCAGTAAGAGCCTTGATATCCTCGATGAGCTTGCCGAGTTCGGGAACATCAGCTGATGTTACTGTTTCTGCATCATAACCGCTTACCGCATTTTCAATTCTTTCAATTTCCTTTGCAGTATCATCAATCTTCTTGATGAGTGCATCAATCTTTGCATCAAGTTCGCCGAGCTTTGTTCTTTCATTTTCGGTGATGTTTGTTGCATCGGTAAGAGCCTTGATGTCCTCAATGAGCTGTTCAAGGTCAGCCTTATCGGTTGACTTGACGGATTCTTCACCGTAACCGTTTACCGCAGTTTCAATTCTCTCGATTTCATCTGCCGTTGCACCGATTTTATCGAGGAGTGCTTTGAGTGTTGCTTCGTTGCCGTTGAGCTGTTCTCTTTCTGCGTCGGTGATATTATCGCCGTCTGTGAGAGCCTTGATATCGGCAAGAAGCTTTTCAATATCAGCCTTATCTGCACTTGTTACGGTTGCTTCATCATAAGCATTTGTTGCATCGTTGATGCGGTTGATTTCTGAAACAGTTTCATCAATTTTTGCGATGAGCTTGTCGCAGGTTTCGTCTGCACCTTCAAGGAGTGCTCTTTCGTCAGCGGTGATATTCTGTGTATCAAAGAGAGCCTTGATATCTGCGATAAGCTGCTGAATATCAGCCTTGTCGCTTGACTTCACGCTTTCAAACACATACTTGTCAACTGCTTCGATAATACGCTTGATTTCATCGCTGATAGCTGTGAGCTTATCAATCAGACCGAGAACCTTATCGTGAGCCGCCTGAAGATTTCCCTTTTCTTCTTCGGTTACGTTATCGGTAAGAGCGAGAGCGTAAATATCATCGTTGAGCTGAACAAGAGCATCCTTATCTGCACTTGTTACCGTTGCTTCGTCATAGCCGTTTGCAGCAGCGATAACTCTGTCATATTCTGACTTTGTTTCTGCGATTTTTGCAAGGAGAGCATCTGCGGTTGCATCAAGATTTTCGAGCTTTGCTCTTTCGTCTGCGGTAATGTTCTGACCATCGGTAAGAGCCTTGATATCTGCTTTGAGCTGTTCAAGGTCAGTCTTGTCGCTTGACTTGACGGTTGCTTCGTCATACTTGCCGACCTCTGCTTCAAGTCTTGCGATTTCGTCTGCGGTTTCATCAATCTTTGCAAGGAGAGCATCAAGAGTTGAATCAAGCTCGTTGAGCTTTGCTCTTTCGTCAGCGGTGATGTTATCGCCGTCGGTGAGCTTCCTGATTCTTGCGATAAGGTTTTCAATATCAGCCTTGTCGCTTGACTTTACGGTGTCAATGCTATAAGCATTAACTGCCCTTGTGATTCTTGCAATTTCATCTGCCGTGCTTCTGATTTTTGCAGCAAGTAAATTCGCCTTTGCGT
>JAFOBC010000092.1 GCA_017382015.1 Clostridia bacterium | reverse complement strand
TGAGTTAGGCGTTGACTCTGAGCGAATCGCGGCAATCGGCTTTTCTGCAGGCGGCCATTTGTGCAGCGCAATCGGCACAATCAGCGAGAATAAGCCCAATGCTCTGATTCTTGCTTACCCCTGTATCCTTTCCGATATCGGTGATGTACTCCAATGTGATGTGCCCTCAACCAACGAATACGTAACCGATAAAACACCGCCGACGTTTATATTTGCCGCTGCGGATGACGGACTTGTGCCGGTTAAGCATTCGCTTGCGTTTGCTTCTGCCTGTGCGGCAAACGGTGTTGATTTTGAAATGCATCTGTTCGAGAAGGGCGGTCACGGCTTTTCTCTCGCCACACCGAGTGTATGTATGGGCAGGCTTGACCCGGATGCATGTAAGTGGGCAGAGCTTAGCATCAATTGGCTCAGAAAGCATTTTACAGCCGAATAAAAAAGCAGCTGTTCGCCAAAGCGAACAGCTGCTTTTTAATATCTGCCGATGGAATCAAATGGGATGTTTCTGAAATCGGGAAGCTCTATCAGAACCTTGCTGCTCTCATCAATGCGGTAGTTACCAGCTTTTGCATCAATGAATATCTTTGTTTCATTGAGCTTGAGGAGCATATTTGCGCCGATGTTGCTCATGGTGTCAGCCTCGTTGCTGATTTCGCCGATTTGTGCTTTTGCCTGCAGGATAACGTTATCTTTGATAACGCTGTTTGCAGGGTTTGCTGCAAATAAGGGGTCTGTCATTGCGGAATAGTCCGTTTTAATGGCGCTGCAGTTGGGATAAGCCTTTTTCCAGTTTTCCGATTTGTACGGAGATTCAGCGAGTGCTTTCCAAGCCGGGTCGTCTGCACCCGTCTGAGCGGTCTGATAAACGATGGGTGTTGTGCAGTTGTGGATGATATTATTGGTGAAGTTTATGTCTCTGCCACCGTTGAAATCCATTGCGACACCCTTGATATTGATAAACATATTGCCCCTGACCTCTGTGCCCGAGCAGGCTTTAACGCCTGTTACCGGGTCAACACCGTTGCCTATTGTGCTGATGAGGTTGTAGCGCACAAAGTTACCGTAGCAGTCCCACCTCATAGGTGAGTCAATTGCCGATAACTGTGTGCCTTCGTAGCAAGTATTGTGTATGTAATTATATTCGATTTTGTTGGCGTTGCCGCTGTAGTAAACGGCAGCGGCGGGGGAGTTGATAATCTCGTTATGTGTCAGACTGTTGCCCGTGCCCTCAATTATTACGCTGGGTGCTGTTGCGTCAAATTTTGAGGTTGAGGCGATGAGGTTGTTGTCGACAGAGCAGTTGCCGTGCTCGAGTGTGTCGCGGTTGCCGCCGTTTATTTTGATTGCGCAAGCACCTGTGTTTGAAATCTGGCAGTTGTTAACGTTTATTGACATTCCGTTTATTTCAATGCCGTTTCCGCCGGTATTCTGCACCGTGCAGAATGAAATGTTAATGTTGTTACCTATAGCTCTTATTGCACAGCCGCTTGTGTTGCGGAATGTGATTGAGCTGAATGTAATGTATTCTGCGCCGTTTATGTCGATAATCGCTTTGTTATCAGGGTTTACTGCGTTGCCGGGTTTAACTCCGCCGTCGAAAATGACCTCTCCGTCACCATAGGCGCTGTAAATGACGGGGCATATCTCTGTGCCTGAGTCTTTTTCTGTAAACTCGATTGAGCTTATGTCGTATGTGCCCGCCATAATCGCGATAACTGCGTGGCTTATTTGCTCTTTTCTCATTTTGCGTACGGCAGCTTTGGCTTGCTCAATTGTTGCAAAAGGCTTTTCCTGGGTGCCGTTACCGTCCGGTGATGCATTGGCGGATACGTAGAAATCGCTGAAAATCGGTTCGGGCTCATTGCTCCAGCCTGTGTCAAGCGCAGGAATCGGAGCAAAAAAGTTGTTTTCGTAGTAGTACGGACGGATGATGAATATTGATACTGCCGCTGTTGCCGCTGCGAGGATTACGCATAATATGCAGATGATTAATCTTGATTTGGAGCCGGATTTACTCATGTTCGTTACCGTCCTTTACCAGTTTTCTACTCTTACTATTTCTGAATAAAATTTGAGTCGTGCCCTCAGCTTTTTCCAGTTCGGGCAGTACTTTGATACCTCTGCCCAGAATTTGTCGCTGTGGTTGTGGTGATGTATGTGGCACAGCTCATGTATGATTACGTAGTCAATAACTTCTTTTTCAGCCATCATAAGGTGCCAGGAGAAGTTTACTCTGTCTGCCGTGCAGCTGCCCCAGTTTGTTTTTGCGCTTGATATTCTGAGCTTTGTCGGTGTAACGCCAACCATCTTGGCAAAGGCGGGCAGCTGATTGCCGATATAGCTGTGCGCTGTTTCTTTGTATAGTGTAATGAGCTGCTGGCGTATTTGCTCATCTGTCAGATTACACGGCATCAGAATTCGGTCGCTTTCAAGCTTTGCTTTGCGTACGGTTGCCTTTTCAATCGGCAGCCTGCATCCGAAGAAGTAAACGCGGCTTGAGTAATCAAGCGTAAAGCTCTGCTTTTTTTCGTTGAGCTGACGCATCCTCTGGAGCTGATTTTCTATCCAGGCGCTGTGAGTGTTTATGAAATTTTCAATTCGTTCATTGCTTGTCGTAAGCGGTGCGTGAACGACTATTGAACAGTCGGGCTTTACTGATAGCGACATAGTCTTGCGCTTGCTTCGTTTTAAAGTGTATGTATAGTTCATTTTATCCCTTGCTTTTGCAGTATGTTTTATTGTTTAGTTATTATACATTATACCGTTGATACCGTCAACTTAATTCGAGCAAAAATAAGGCTTGCGAACAGTCTGAACGCAAGCCTTGTTTTGCGGTATTTAACCGCTGTGTTTTTTTTGTTCGTTACGCTCAAGCAGCTTGAGGTATTCTGCATCAATCTCGCCGTCAGCTGTCTTGATTCTTTCAGCCTGTCGGCTTACGTCTTCTTCGCTCATTTCAGCAAGGCTGTCGAAGGAGTAGATGCTGCGTACACCAACTGCCTGCAGAAGCTTTTCTTTTTTTCTCATCTTCATCTTGTAGTAAGAGAAACAGATGATAAACGAAACTATCTGAATAATGATAAGTCTGTAGTTTCTGTAGTTGTCGGTTGTGTTTATTTGGTCTGTCATATTAATGACGTGGATAAGGTTTACGGAGAAGTTGAATATAAAGTGATCGAATACGCTCAGCCAGATTGAACCGGTAGCTCTTGCGCACATACACCACTTGAGTGAAAGTAAAAACTCGAAAATCAGGTAGAATATGCACAGCGAAATAATCTGCTTCATCGAGTAGCCTGCGGTAAGCTTGGAAAGGGGAATGACAAGGTACCAGAGAGAGTAGAACAGCGATACGATAACGGCGGTTTGCCAGAACCCGAATTTGCCTTTGCCCATTTTTGTGAGGATTCCTCTGAAAAGAACCTCGAGCATCACAACGGAAAGCGCTGTGATTACAACCAGCAGCAGGATGCTTGCTATAAAATATACTGCACCTACCTCTGATATCGGTGCATCATATGCGAATATACGGATGATTATTTCTTTTCGTTTGAAAAAAACAAGATAAGCGTATTCAAGTATATAGGCGGGGATAATTGCGAGGTTGAAAATAAATGCGTTCCTCAGTCCGCCGCGTATAGCTCTCGGGTTCGTGCTCAGGCCGACGTTGTGCGGTTTTAGCCTTGCTGTGTACATATATCCCAGTATGATGAGCGCACCGAGGAATTTGCCGAGCGCTCCCTTTGTGGGTATGTGCAGGTAATTTATGAGCACAAAATATTCTACAACGTTTACAATCATACAAAAAAGAAATACGTTGAGCATTTTGCTGAGCGTTTTGTCTGTCAGTATATTATAAACTGCCGAAAAGAACTTTTTGCGTGCCTTTCGGCTTTTGCGCTTAACTGTTCCGCCGTGGTGGTTTGAGTCGATGTCAGCAGACTGGTTTTTAGCTGCGGGGGAATCGGGGTTAGTTGCGGTTTCTTCTTTTTGTACAATCTGCTTTTCTTCTGCCAGAGCAAATTGCTTTATAAGATCTTCACGTTTGGCCAATGTAAAGCCTCCTTGTGACAGTATTTTACCAACTGCAATTATATAGTATAGAAAATTTTATGTCAATACGGCTCTCGGGCGGTAAATTCATATTATTAAAAAATGTTGATTTTTTATGAATAAGTTATTGACATACGCAACTATATGTTGTATAATCACACCGTGATTAGTGATATTAGTATGTCTGTTGATATATAATAGAGTTTGAAAGAAGGAATCGGCGATGAAAAAATACATCAAGCCGGATGTCGAGGTTACAAAATTTGATATTGCCGATGTCGTTACCGACAGCACAGTTTTTAATCCGTTTGCACAGAACGCAGTTGATGAAGGCGTGTATGTCGAGAGCGAAGGCTATCTCATGACACCCGAAGAGTAATTTAATATCTTTTGTCCAAAGTGCCACTTCCCGTTTTGTGCGGTGAAGTGGCTTTTTTAGAATTATCTCAAATGTTTTAACGGAGCGAAGCTTTATGATACTCACAAAACGCCTGTACGATAACGGGCACATAAAAGAGTTTGATTCGGTTGTAACCGAGTGTCAGCCTGCTGAAAACGGCTGGAATACAGTTCTTGAAGCAACTGCCTTTTTCCCTAACGGTGGCGGCCAGCTTGCAGACGAAGGCACGCTTGACGGTGTCAATGTAAAGGATGTAAATGAAATAAACGGCAAGATATACCATCTTACCGAGCGGGAATTCGCTGTAGGTACCTCGGTTCACGGTGTGATTGATTGGTCTGTTCGTTTCCCAAGGATGCAGAATCATACAGGTGAGCATATTGTGTGCGGCGTTGCCCACAAGTTGTTCGGATATGAGAATACGGGGTTCCATATGGGTACGTTTGGTATCACGGCAGATCTCAGCGGCCCGTTGACGCAGGAAGATGTGCGCGAAATTGAGAATATTGCCAATGAGGCGGTATTCAATAATGTGGCGGTTACCTGTTTTTATCCCACAGAGCAGGAACTTCAGACAATAGAATACAGAAGCAAGCTCGAACTTACGGAAGATGTTCGACTGGTGAAAATCGAAGGTTATGATCTGTGTGCTTGCTGTGCGCCGCACGTTTTATATACGGGCGAAATCGGTCTTATCAAGATTCTTTCGCACCAAAGCCACAGGGGCGGTACGAGATTGCTTTTAAAGTGCGGCTTTGATGCGCTCGAAGATTACCGCACAAGATGCGCAAGCGTCAGCGCCGTGTCTGCGTCGCTTTGTGCCAAAGAGCACGAAATTGCGCAGGCGGTCGAGCAGCTTAAAGA
>JAFOBC010000013.1 GCA_017382015.1 Clostridia bacterium | reverse complement strand
GGATAATTTTACCCATATGTCAATTTACTGCTGCACCACCAAGGATTTTAAGAGCTTTTCAGAGCCGAAGCTTTACATCACTAAGGATAATGAAATTCTTGATTCGCATATCGTAAAAGCAGGGGAGAAATACCATCTTTTCTACAAAAATTCAGATTCTCCCGCAATGAATATGCATGCAACTTCAGACAGCCTTTACGGCCCGTTTGAAAACGATGAGCATTTTCAAAACTTAATGGCTTCACTCGAAAAGCCGGGTGCATATGAAGCTCCTACAACTCTTACACTTCCTGATGGAAAATGGTGTTTGTTGATTGACTTTTTCGGTTGTGAAAAATCCAAAATGGGTTATGTGCCTTTTGTTGCATCAAAACCTGGTGATAACGATTTTCAGCGTTGTGATGAATTGTTTTCGTTCCCCTATGGTTTCAAACACGGCGGCGTTATTGAGATTACGGATGAGGAGTATAAACGCCTTTTAAACGTATAATCCGACAAATTTTATTTTGATATGAGCAATAAATGAGAGCTTGTTTCGCTTTGGCGAAAGCAGGCTCTTGTTTTATATGTGTAAAGCCTGCTCACTTTACGTTGCGGTAATTTTTGTTGTGGTTGATTTCTGTATGACTATTAAAACCCACGCAGAATCAACGGATATATACGAGTCTTACCAATGAATATGTAAGAATGAAATTTGCCAAATGTTGCAAAGTGAAAACACTTTACACTTGTGTTGAAACAGGGCTGCGGCAGTTCCATTTATTACTGTTGACTTAAAAAAATCTTTATGTTAAAATAACAAGCTATCAAAGGTTTAGCGTACGCGCGTACGCAAACGAAAGGAAACTGTAATAATAATGGCAAGAGATTTAGTTTTACGTTCAATACCTACAGTCGCCATTCGTGGTATGGCTGTGTTCCCTGATATGCAGCTTCATTTTGAGGTCAGCCGCAAGCAGTCTATCTCTGCGCTCAAGGCAGCGATGGAAGGCAACCGCGAGGTCTTTCTCGTTATGCAGCGTGATCTCCGTACGGAGCGCCCTCTCGAAACCGAAGAGTTCTACCAGATGGGTGTTATCTGTGATGTTCAGCAGATTCTCAGCGCCCCCGGCAGCGAAAACCTTCGGGTTGTGGTTGAGGGTATCAGCCGCGGCAGTGTTGTCGAGTTTCAGCGTACTGCACCGCACCTTGTTGCGCTTGTTCAGCAGCGCACAACAACCCGCATCAAAAGTGAGGATAAGGATTATGCTCAGGCACTTGTCCGTGTATGTAAGGATGATTTTCAGGATTATTCCGAGTTTGTGCCCAATATGCCGACAGATTTTATTCTCGACGTGCTTTCTCACGAAGATCCGGGCACACTCGCTGATTTTATAGCAAGCAATACTGCAATCGATCCTGCAAAGAAGCAGATCATTCTCGGTGAGCTTAATCCTCTGCGCAGAATGGAAAAGCTTTGTGCAATCCTTCGCAGCGAAACCGAGATTCTCCGAATCGAAGAGGGTATTCAGGAAAAAGTTCAGGAGCAGATTGACCGCAACCAGCGCGAATACTATCTGCGCGAGCAGCTCAGAGCAATTTCCGTCGAGCTTGACGGTGAAGAGGCTGATGAAGCCGAGATTTTCCGTGATCAGATCAATGCGCTCAATGTGAGCGATGATGTGCGCAAAAAGCTCCTTCAGGAATGTTCACGCTTTGATAAAACGACCAAATCTTCTCCCGAAGCAATGGTAATTCGCACTTATCTCGAAACCTGCATTGCTCTCCCTTGGGGAGTTTATACTGAGGATTCTCTCGACCTTACCAAGGCAAGAAAAGTGCTCGATGATGACCATTACGGCCTTGAAAAAGTCAAAAACAGAATGATTGAGATGCTTGCTGTGCGCAAGCTTTCTCCCGACATCAAGGGCCAGATTATCTGTCTTGTAGGTCCTCCCGGTGTCGGAAAAACTTCAATTGCCCGCTCTGTTGCGCGTGCTATTGGTAGAAACTACGCCCGTATTTCATTGGGCGGTGTCAGGGATGAGGCTGAAATAAGAGGCCACAGAAAGACTTATATCGGCGCAATGCCCGGCAGAATAGTAAACGCAATCACTCAGGCAGGCAGCTGCAATCCGCTCCTCCTGCTTGATGAGATAGATAAGCTCGGTGCAGATTACAAGGGCGATCCCTCATCCTCACTTCTTGAGGTGCTCGACGGTGAGCAGAACGATACGTTCCGCGATCACTATATCGAGCTTCCGTTTGATTTGAGCAAGGTGCTTTTTGTCACTACGGCAAATGATCGCGACAGCATTCCTCAGCCGCTTCTTGACAGAATGGAGATAATCGAGCTTGGCAGTTATACCGCACAGGAGAAATTCTGCATCGCAAAGAAGCATCTTCTTCCCAAGCAGGCAAAGCGTCACGGCCTCAACGGACGTACACTCCGTGTGACAGATGCCGCTCTGCGCGAAATTATCGACGGATACACACGAGAAGCAGGCGTGCGTAAGCTTGAGAGAGAGCTGGCTTCCGTCTGCCGTAAGGGTGCTGTTGCTGTTGCAGAGGGTGCAAAATGTTTCAGCGTTAAGCCTGCAGACATTGAAACAATACTCGGTGCACGTAAATACCGTAAAGAAGATAAGTTTGTCAAAGACGAAATCGGTGTCGCAAGGGGTCTTGCATGGACTGCTGTCGGCGGTGAGATGCTCGACGTTGAAGCAGCTGTGCTTGACGGTACGGGCAAGCTTGAGCTTACAGGCTCACTCGGCGACGTTATGAAAGAGTCTGCTCATGCGGCAGTCAGCTTCATCCGCAGCCGTGCTTCACAGCTCGGAATTGCCCCCGATTT
>JAFOBC010000091.1 GCA_017382015.1 Clostridia bacterium | reverse complement strand
ACAGCTTTAAAAATCAGTTGTTTGAAATTTGTTCGTTCTGGTTATCGACTTCTTCTTGCATAAGCTTACGGCGTTCGTAAAGCTCACGGTACATTCTCTCTCTTTTTTCACCCTGAAGATCATAGAAGAGCTGGGGAACAAGGCTGAGGATACCAGTAACAACAGGAAGAAGTGTACACATCCAGAAGAGTGCATGACGTGCTCTGGGTGTCTGGTTGCCCTGTGTAGCGTTGGGATCATAACCAAACTGCTTGAAGAGAAGGGGCTGAATTGCACCCTTTGCAGTGTTAACCATCTTAGTAACAAGACCCTTGGCAACACCAGTCATACCTTCGCTTCTGAAGCCATTCTT
Organism: Clostridia bacterium; assembly: GCA_017382015.1. Taxonomy (GTDB): domain Bacteria; phylum Bacillota; class Clostridia; order Oscillospirales; family Acutalibacteraceae; genus UBA8612. The sequence goes on along the minus strand of JAFOBC010000091.1, from coordinate 3,298 downwards.
CCACTCGCCGTAGTCAATAGCTTCGTTTCTCATTTCTTCGGGAATAACCTTTCTGATACCCCAGAAGAACATCCAGATAGTTTCACGCAGCATAAATGCGGGAATCATAACTGCAAGGTTTTCGTAACCCTTCTTACCCTTGATGTTGATAAGCTCACCGGCACCGTATACACCAAGCATCAGCACGCTGTCAACGTGTGAACCGGCAATCCAGAGTGCTTTTGTTGAGAATCTCTTACGAGCCCAGGGAACATATGAGTAGGAGAGGGGAGAAACGACAGCGCCGGGAATACCGACAACCGTTGACATAGATGCAAAGTTAAGAACGTTGATGTAGTAAAGGTTTGTACCTGAGTTAAGGCTGAATGCACCGAGGAACTCTGAAAGTGTGATGAGAAGCAGAGGCTTATTGGTGATAACAGACTTAATACCGCTGAAGATACTCGGACGATCAACAGTCTGCATAACTCTTTCTTTAGCAACAAAAGCATAGAACAGAGCAAAGAGACCGGATACGACAGCGGTAATAACACCGCCGAGGACAAACATCCTGTTGTAACCGGATTGATAAGCTACGTTGTTTGCAATTTCAAGAGCCTGGTTGTCAGGATTATTGATATAAAGGTCGATAAGAAGACCCATAAGGATCTCAGGAGCCTTTTCAATGAAACCTGAAAGGAGGTTAGCCATTGTAATCAATCGGGTTCGGTCAACAATGTTTGGTGTAATTGTTGAAGTCATACCCTGACGGACGATTGCAATAAGAGAAGATGCAAGGTTTGAGAAAATCTGAAGAACCAGATATATTGCAAATCGCGTCATATCTGAGCCGACGCCTTTAGTGCCAAGGAATATCGGCAAAGCCCAGTAGATAACAGTAAGGAAAACACCGGGAACAGCGTAAATTACAAGCCAAGGCTTGAACTTACCCCAACGTGTACGTGTCTTATCAACAACGGCCGCAAGAAGCATATCGTTGATGATATCCCATACACCGATTACGCTGTTTGTGATTGACTGAAGAACAAGGTCAATCTTGAGTATGTTCATTTTGAAAACGTCGTCATACTTACCGATATTGAAGCTCTGTGCGATATCGTCGAGTATGTAAGCAAAAGTCTCTTTTGTACCGACATAACGTCTGTTCAGACTTCGCTTGGCTTCTTCGGCAGTTGAAACGTTTGCAGGTTCAGCTGACATCTGAAAACCTCCTAAAATACATTATTATCGAGATTATATCACATTCCAACAGGAATAGCAAGAATAATTTTGATTACCTGAAAAATTTGTCGATTAACTCCAAGCAGCATCGCCAAGCATAAGTTTGAGTTCAAAGTCAGAAATATTGGTGTTTTCATCAATTACAACACACTCAATACCTGCCATACGAGCGAAATCAATGATATGCTCCTTGGTAAGTGTATAACTGAGCACAGAGTGATGTGCACCGCCACAAAGAAGCCACGCTTTTACTCCGTCTTTAAAATTTGGCAAGGGTTTCCACATTGCGCTGGCAACAGGAAGATTAGGCATCGGCTTTTCTGCGTTTATGCAATCAACCTCTGCACATATGAGTCTGAGTCTGTTACCAAGGTCTACAAGCGATACAGCCACTGCTTTGCCCGCTTTAGAGTTGAATATAAGCCTTGCAGGCGGTTCTTTGCCGCCGATACCGAGAGGCTGGACGTCAAGTTTAATTACACCCTCGGCAATTGTGGGGCATACTTCGAGCATATGAGCACCAAGAATTGCTTCGTTACCCTTGGTGAGATTATAGGTATAATCTTCCATAAACGCAGTAGAGTCATTATCTGACATTATTTTCATAGCTCGTGTGAGAGCCGCTGTTTTCCAATCGCCTTCAGCGCCAAAGCCATAGCCTTTAGCCATAAGTCGCTGTGAACTGAGCCCCGGAAGTTGTTTGAGGCCGTGAAGATCCTGGAAATTTGTTGTGAATGCAGTGCATCCGTTCTTATTCAGAAAACGTTCAAGAGCTATTTCATATTTGGCTTGTTCTTTTACTGCATCGATATCGTCAGTAACAATTTTATACGAAGCTCTATATTCATCAACAAGCTTATTTACCTCGTCTTCTGTTACAGCTTTGATTTCTTCAACCAGATCGCCGATACCGTAATAATCGACACTCCAACCAAGTTTGGCCTGTGTTGTAACTTTGTTGCCTTCAGTAACGGCAACATCACGCATATTATCGCCAAATCTGCAGACGCGAAGAGTGCTGCCTGCAGCAAAAGCTTTTGCTGCACTTACCCAGGTGCGGATTTCATTAATAGCTTCTTCGTCTTTCCAGTAGCCGACAACTTCCTTGCGGCTTTTTCTCATTAATGCATAGATATGGCTGTGTTCTCTATCGCCGTGAGCTGATTGATTGAGATTCATAAAATCCATATCAATTGTATCGTAGGGAAGAGCTTCGTTGAATTGTGTGCTGAAATGAAGAACAGGTTTTGCAATTGTTTTGAGACCGTCAATCCACATTTTTGAGGGAGAGAAAGTGTGCATCCATGTGATGATTCCTATACAATCATCATCTGCATTGGCATCGCGCATAACTTTTGTAATCTCAGCAGCAGTGGTGACTGTAGGTGAACAAACTACCTTAGCACCTATTCTTTCATTGAGGTAAGCAGCTATTACTTTAGAATCCTCAGCAACTTGTCTGAGTGCTTCGTCACCGTAAAGGTGCTGACTGCCTGTAATAAACCATACATTGCTCATATTGATACCTCTTTCATTTATTTTTGTCCGTAATAAGCGTTTTCGCCGTGCTTACGGTTGTAGTGTTTATCGAGTGTGTATTTATTAATTGGTGATGAATCGGGATTGATAGTTTTCATAAGGATTGACATTTTGGCAACTTCTTCAAGCACAACAGCATTATGTACTGCTTCTGCAGCATCTTTACCCCAGGCAAAAGGTCCATGGTTAGCTACGACAACACCGGGTATTGCATCCGGGTCAAGTAGTTTAAAGGCCTCTGCGATAACTCGTCCAGTATTAGTTTCGTAGTTTTCGCGGGTTTCCAGAGCAGTCAGTTCACGCGTGCAGGGGATTGCGCCATAAAAGTAATCTGCATGAGTTGTGCCGTATGCTTCAATCGGCATCCTTGCTTGAGCGAATGCGGTAGCGTGTGTTGAATGGGTGTGAACAACGCCGCCGATATTTTCAAACTGCCGCTACAAATATATCTGGGTTGGAGTGTCACTTGAAGGTTTGAGATCACCCTCAATGATGCTGCCGTTAAGATCGACAACAACCATTTTATCAGGGTTTAATT
>JAFOBC010000012.1 GCA_017382015.1 Clostridia bacterium | reverse complement strand
TTGACAAAGCGACCCACGGAATAACAGCGAAAAGGAAAGCGGAAACGGGAGCACCGAAGATAATGAAAGGACGGCGCTTACCCATCTTTGAATGAGTGCGGTCGGAAAGCTTACCGAAAGTGGGCTGGAAGATAACACCGAAGATGTTATCAAACGTCATGATAATACCGATAAAGAGCGGAACAAGTGTGATACCGCCGCCTGCAAGGTTAACGTCCTGACCCTGAGTTTCTGCAAACTTTGCAAGGAACGGGAAAGCCTCGTTAAGCTTTGCGCTCCAGCTTGTAATCATAGATGATTCTGTGAGGAGCTTGTTGAGAATTTTTGTGATGTACGGATCGTAGATTGCCCAGGCAATTGAACTTGCCATAAAACCGAAACCGGTAAGAATAGTCCTTTTACGGTTCAGCTTACCGTTAGGGGCGCAAAAGTATTCTTGTGCCATTTTTTATTCTCCTTTATTTTTTCTTTGAGAAACTCAGTTAAGGAAGCCCTCGATAATAACCTCTTCTGCCTCGTCAGGCGTCATACCGAGTGTGCAGAGCTTTGTGAGCTGGTCGTTGTTTATCTTACCGATAGCCGCCTCGTGGACTATCTGGGCATCCTCGTGATTAGCCGCAATTTCGGGAATCGAACGTACCCTTGCGGTGTCCATAATAATAGTGTCACACTGAACGTGTGCACGGCAGCGGCAGTTGCCTACCGCACGGGGGTAGAAAATCTGCTCCGATTCATCCTTGGCAACAGAACGGGAAATAATCTGTGCCGATGAATCTTCTCCGTCAAGGTCAATTTCCATATCACTTCTTGCATACTGCTTACCGTGTGTCATAAGTCGCTCGGTGATAACGAGCTTTGCGCCCGCCTTGAGGTGAGCCACACTCTTGCGCTCGGTTGAATCAACGCCCTTGATCTGCACCATTTCCATTTCGCACTCGGCACCCTCATCCATATAGATTTCCGTTACGGGGTCGAGCACTCTCGTGCCGTTGCCGTCACCGTCGCCGTAATGCTTTTCGACGTAAGTGACCTTTGCGTTTTTGCCGATGTGGAAGCGGTGAATACCGTTGTGCCTGCTGTCGCAGTCACCGTCGTTATGAATACCGCAGCCTGCAACAATCTGAACCTCAGCACCATCGCCGATATAAAAATCGTTGTAAACCGTATCATTCACGCCGGACTGCGTAACAATTACGGGGATATGCACCTTATCTGCCGTTGCAAATGGCTTTACGATGATATCGATGCCGTTTTTATCTTTCTTGGGCTCAATCGTAACCGTTTCGGTTGAGGAACGTGCAAAGCCTTCGCCGTTTACACGCAGATTGTATGCACCAACATCCGGAATACCGTCGATATCAGCTATTGAAAAGAGGAGATTTTTCTTAATTGAATCAAGCATTACGCGTTACCTCCTCTGAATCCGCAGTTTTCGTTGAGCTCGCTCATAAGCTTGGGGAATATCTCATCCTTTGTGCCGAAGCTCTTGAGCTTACCGCCTGCAACAACGGCGATATTATCTGCCAGCTGCATTATACGTTCCTGGTGGGATATTATGATAACGCTGTTATGGCGGCGTCTGCTCATGGTTTTGAAGGTATCTACGAGCATCGCAAAGCTCCACAGGTCGATACCTGCCTCAGGCTCATCAAAAATTGCAAGCTTGAGTTCACGTGCCATAAGCGAAGCAATCTCGATTCGCTTAACCTCACCGCCCGAGAGAGAAGCATCAATCTCACGGTTAAGGTAATCCTTAGAGCAAAGGCCGACGTTTGTAAGGTACGCGCAGCACTCGTCCTCAGGCAGCTCAGAGCCGTTGGCAAGGCTGAGAAGCCGCCTTACTGTAAGACCCTTGAATCTGGGAGGCTGCTGGAAAGCGTAGCCCACACCGAAGCGTGCACGCTCGGTAACGGAAAGGTTTGTGATATCTTGTCCGTCAACAAGTATCTGACCGCCTGTAGGCTGTTCGATACCCATAATCAAGCGAGCGAGCGTCGATTTACCGCCACCGTTAGGCCCTGTGATAACAAGGAACTCGCCATCGTTGACCGTAAGTGAGATATCTTTAATTATTTCAAGCCCGTCGTTTCCGTTATCGACGGTGAAAGAAACGTTCTTTAGTTCTAACATCTGGTTTTGCCTTTCTCAGCTCTTATGAGAGCCGGGGGTACCGCTCATTATTGCGGCTTTCTGAAAATACTGTTTCGCAGCAAAGGTATATTACTCCATAATCAATTGCTACCATCCTGCATTTTAACAAAACAGCACCGAATAGTCAACTCAATATGCGGTAATAAATTCAAATACAGTAATTTTAACCAATAAATCGCATATATTTTCTGTAATAGTGCCGTTGTTTTAAAATCGGAAATGTGGTAGTATTATTATTACCCTTAAAGTGTATTATTGGCTGAACATCTGTTATTATGTCAGCCGGATAAACACAGAACGAAATTGGAGGAACGACAAATGAAGTCACTCAAAAAGATCTTCGCTGTCCTTCTCAGCCTTCTGATGGTATTTTCTGCTGTTGCAGTTGCTACCTCCGCAGGCGCAGCGACAGCCGAAGAAGAAACAGACAACACTTACATCGAAAGCACAATCACCTGCAACCGCAAGTACGGCGACCCCGTCTACGTAAGAATCGACGGCAAAGCCTACAACCTCATCAACCCTGTTGAGGCTGTAATTGCTATGATTAACGCTGACACAGAGCAGGAGAAGAAGACAATCGGCTTCACATACCTTGAGCTTGTTTTTATGGACATCCTCAATCTCCTTGCAGTGCCCGCACCCGTTGCAAACACAACTTTTGTTGACGCAAACGAGTACGACAGCGCAAACTTCATGGCAGGCCACGAAGAATTCATCACATCCAACCCCAACGGTCAGTGGAGCCTCGGCTACGACCAGACAAGCCTCGTACCCGACGATATTCTCGACAGACCTTACTATCTCGGCGGCTATCTTCTCCAGAACTTCCCCTCCAACACAGTTGAAGAAGTTCTCGACGATATGAACGTTTACACAGTTGTTATGGACGACGGCTCCGGCCGCGGCAAGGTTGCATTCTGCACAATCGAGTGTATCGGTATCTCTAACAAGGATATCCGCGACGTCCGTGCTATGCTTGCAGATTTCGCAAAAGAGAACAACATCGTTTCCATCAACGTTACAGCTACACACTGCCATAGTGAAATTGACACTATGGGTCTCTGGAATCCCTTCTTCCTCAAGATGGCTAACAACACACTCGCAGCTCTTACAGGCCAGTTTATCTTCAAGACTATGCCCGGCCCGGATGAGCAGTTTATGAACCTCCTCAAGGAGCGTACAGCACAGTCCATCAAGAACGCTGTTGCTGATATGGAAGAGGGCGACCTCTACTTCAGCCAGAAGGATTGCGCAGAGTATTTCTCTGACGACCGTGATCCCACAGGCTACGACGGCAACCTCTACGTTTTCCGTTTTGATCCCTATGCAGAAGGTGTTGAGGAAACACTCATCATCAACGAGCCTGCTCACCCCTACATCACAGGTCTCAAGACAGATGACAGCTCAGGTAAGCAGCTCTCCGGCGACTACACAGCAGCTATGAACCAGGTTCTTACAGAGAACGGCTACAACTTTATGCCCATCATCGGTGCAACTCTCGGCATCTACTCCGACAGAGGCCCGACAAACGACGGTGTCGATATGTCCGCACGCTGGATGCAGGCTGACCGCTACGGCAAGGAGCTTGCATACATCGCAATGAGCATGACAAAGACACTCGACGAAATCCTTGTAAGCGATTACGTTGACGTTGCGGCTATTGAGGCTGAAAAGGCTGCAGCAGCTGAGGGTCAGTACACAGTATGGTATGAGGATTGGGAGCCTGTTGAAGAGACAAAGGTTGACCCCGTTCTCAACGTTGCACATCAGGAAGTTATCATCACGGTTGAAAACCCCGTACTTCTTCTTGTCGGCAAGCTCGGTCTTGTTAACCACAGAATCCTTGACAACGGCGACGGCACATACAGCACACCCACAGAGGTTGGCTACGCAGAATTCGGCACCAAGATCAAGGTTGCTATGATGCCCGGCGAAATCAGCCCCGAGCTCATCTACGGCGGCGTAACTCTCGACGCTGAGAACGCATTCTCCGGCACAGATTTCAACGGCAAATCCTGCGCAGAGAGCCTTGAACTTGCTGATGACGAAGTTCTTCTTTGCTTCGGTCTTTGCAACGACGAAATCGGCTACATCCTCAACGATAACGACTACTGCATGATTTTCTTCGACGATATGGAGCCCTTCGGTGACCACTATCAGGAGACAATCGCATTCAGCCGTAACTCCGGTTCTCTTCTTATGAAGGGCTTTGAGGAGCTTGTAGGTTAAAACAAAATCTGAAATCCGCTGCAGGGCAACTCAACGTTGCCCTGCTTTTTTTGCGTACGAAGTATGTTTTTTATGTTACAAACCGGAAAAATAAAAGTAAAAACGAAAAAAATATTTGAAATACATCGCAATGCGTGCTATTATAGTTGATGTATTATTTTATAAGGGAGGTTTTGTTTCTTGGCTGACAACAAGAAAATAGACAAACTCGAAAAAGAAACTCTGCCCGAAGATATCCTCGACAACACATCAGAAACAGAATACGATGACATTGTAATCGAAGCATTCGATGGCGATGAACCGAAAGAAGAATCTGAAAACGAAGATGAAAACCAAAACGAGGGCGAAGGCATTCCCGCCACCGCAGAAGACGAGGGCGAAGGCATTCCGATTACCGCAGAAGACGAAGATGAGGACGATAAT
>JAFOBC010000090.1 GCA_017382015.1 Clostridia bacterium | reverse complement strand
TTTGCGTAATGCACAATCTCCATTTCTATAATACTTTGATGCAAAAAATACGTGATTCTCTTGATAACGGCACTTTTAAAGATTTTCATGATAAATACGTAGATTTGCTTGACACAAGAATTTAAATCTAATATAATTGTAATAATTGACAAAACGGAGGTTTATTAAATGAATTCTATGTTTTTAATGATGCCCGCTGCAGGTGGCGAAGGTGCAGCAGCAGGCGGAAGCAACCCGATGGTTATGATTGTTATGATGGCTGTTCTTTTTGGTGCAATGTATTTCTTCACAATCCGTCCCCAGAAGAAAAAGCAGAAGGAAGAGCAGCAGATGCGCGACAGCCTTCAGATTGGTGATGAGATTACAACAATCGGCGGCATTGTAGGCAGAGTTGTTACTATCAAAGACGATTCTATTGTTATCGAAACAGGTGCTGATCGCAACAAGATGAAGATTATGCGTTGGGCTATCCAGGCTAACAACACAGCTGCTGAGAAGGCTGAGGCTGAGCGCGCAGCTGCTAAGGAAGCACAGGAAGCTGAAAGAAACGCAAGAATTGAAGAAGAAGGCAAAAAGCACGCTAAGAAAAAGAAGAAATCAAAGAAGGAAGAAGAATAATCTTTCGATTTCGGTATAAATTGAGAAAAACCCTCATATCTTTTTGTAGGAGATATGGGGGTTGTTTTTATGCCAAAAAAAAGCGATATAAATTTTTTAAAAGAGATTGTTAAGGGAAATGTTCTTGGAAGTTTAATGCTTTTTGTGTTTCTGCTGATATCATCAGTATCAATATTAAAGCTGAATTTCAGCGAAAAATCATACTTACCGTTATACTTAGGCTCGTTGATTTTTTCGTGCGGAATATCGAGCATGATAACTGTTTGTAAACTACATAGAAAAGGTCTGATTTACGGAATTGAAGTTTCTTTATTGCCGTCAGTTATAAGTATTGTATTAACTTGTGTGGCAAGCGGATCTTTTAGTTTGATATATCTGTTGATACCGTTAATTTCTGTTGTTTCAGCAGCAGTTGGTGGAGTTGCTGCTGTGAATATAAAATTTAAAAAGCGAAGGAGAAAATAATGACCAAAAATGTTATGTTAAACTTTAAAGAAATACGCTCAAAATCAACTGGATTAACAAATCTTATTCGCAAAAACGCAGAAAAAGTTCTTTTGGTTTTGCTGATTGTTATAGGTATGCGTTTGGGTGCAATTATGTTTTCAAGCAACTTACAAGTATCTGATTATACTGTTAAAATCTTTGATTTTCTGCTCGGATCACCGATAAAAGAAGTTTTTCTTATACTTTCTGCAGTAGAGGTTGCAGTGCTTTTGGTTATATTCATCGGTGGTTTTTCAGCGTGCGGTTTGCCGACAACTCTGGGTCTGCCGTGTATCTATGGCGGTATTTGCTCCATTATGAGCTGCTGCGCTTACAGCGTTTACAAAATAAACGGCGTTTTCTTTGCAATCATATTAATTGTACCGTTTGCTGTAGTTACTTCATTGCTGATTATCATAATCAGCAATGAGTCATTAATATTTACAAAAATGATAATACGGTCACTCGGCTACGGTGAACCGAGCAATAGGGGAGAGTTGAAATTATTTTGTCTAAAAGGTATATCAGTTATTGCCGTTGCGCTGATTACAGCATTGATTCAATCTCTTCTGATAACTACAATAGGTGAAAAAATATTAAACATCTGAGTTGCCGGTTTTTCTTTTTGATTTTTTGCTTGCAAGCGGATTAGATGCAACCGCATTTCTTATTTGTTCATTTGCAACGTGAGTATAAATTTGAGTTGTTGATAAGTTTTCGTGGCCGAGAATCTCCTTAAGCAACATAACATCAACATCGCCGTGCTGATACATAAGCGTTGCCGCAGTGTGTCTGAGCTTGTGAACTGAAAAACCATCTTCTGTAATGCCAGCGTTTTCTAAAAACTTTTTGACAATTACTTGCACGGTACGTCTGCTGATTCTGTTCTTTTGTCTGCTGATAAAAAGAGCGTTTCTGTCTTTTAATCCGTCTCTCGGTCGGACCTGAAGATATCTGTTAAGTGCATGTACACAAGCGTCGTTAAGGTAAATTATGCGTTCTTTATTACCTTTACCAATAATTATGACGCTGTTGTCAGGTCTGATACTGTTGAGGTTTAATCCTACAAGCTCAGCTAAGCGCATACCACAATTTAAGAAAAATGTAATAATGCAATAATCTCTTTCAAAAAACTGTCCATCAATAGCATCAAGCAAATCCTGGCTTTGCTCAAGTGTCAGATATCTGGGAAGAGATTTTTTCACATTCGGAGAATCTAAATCCTGAGCCGGATTATCTTTGATAATTCCTTGGCTTGACAGATATTTATAGAACATTCGTACGGATGAAACTTTTCTGGCACGTGTCTTAGGGCTGTTATTAAGATTCATCTGACAAAAAGCTAAAAAAGAATAAATATCTCCGATTTTAACAGACTTAATAAAATCTTCATCAATGTCTGAAATATCGATATCTGACAGTTGTACCGATGAATCTTTCAGAATCTTTTGTTGTTTTAAAAATCTGAAGAAAGTACGCAAGTCAGAAGAATATTCAAGAACAGTTAATTGAGATTTATTTTTTACGGTTAACTGATAATTGACAAAAGACTGTACAAGCGCAGGCAATAAATAAATATCTTCTTTACGCAAAACAAACACCTCAATTATTATAAAATAAAATAATTAGCTTAAGAGTAATTGCTGCTTAATAACGCAGTGTTTTAAATAAAGGCCATATTATTAAGTGTTTTTATCGATTTCTGTCCCCTAACTTGCGCAAAACATTTATTTTGTGCAAGTGGCTATTTTAGTTTATCACATAATCTTACCAATGTCAAGCTCCCTGCTGGGTGTGAAAAACAAAAAAACCGTCGAAAAATCGACGGTCATTTTAGGTTTTATTTTTCGCTGAG
>JAFOBC010000089.1 GCA_017382015.1 Clostridia bacterium | reverse complement strand
GGAAACATGAAAAGCAAGAAACTTTTCATTGAGCAAATCAAGCCTGCCCGCCGAAAAAAGAGCAGCTGCAATATGACCTTGCTGATGTGAAAAACGATAAACAGGCAGATTATTCGCTGACGCAAAAGCAGTGGCAGCACGTATGCCTGCAAGAAAGCAAGGTATATAAGAACCTTCTTCTCTGCGCGGCGTAACAGAAACACCGACCGCCCTGACCTTTGAAAGGTCACATTCACCTGATAACTTTTCAAAAAGCACCGGCAATTGAACAGTATGGTGAAAAACAGCATCTGACTGTCGCAGACCCAATGCTCCTGCAGCAACGGGAAGCAACTTTTTAGACTGCACCGCATACATATCATCAACATCCGCCACAGCTAAAGATGTTGTGTAATTGCTTGTGTCGACACCTAAAACGAGAGACATTATTTCAACCTCACAACAGTACCGAGAAGTCCGTTAATATAAGACGCATCCTCAGGAGTTGCATATAACTTTGCAAGTTCAACTGCCTCATTTACAGCAACACCATCAGGCACGTCATCAACGAAAAGGATTTCTGCAAGTGCGAGACGTATTATGGCAAGTGTAACCTTGGGAATTCTGTTTATGTTCCATCCCTTGGAATTCCGGCTTATCTGTTCATCGATAGCTTCGAGATTATCCCAGGCGGTATGTAACAACGAGGAAACAAAAGCATCATCCTCAAGCATACGAAGATCTTTTGCTAAATCAAGAAGTTCGTCAATTGTTTTTTCGGGATTAAAAGATTTTTCGAAGAGAAGAATAAAAGCCTGCTCTCTTGCTTGTCTGCGTGTCATAGGTTAGCCTCCGTTAAAAAATTAATAAACCCCCTGCAATATTGAGCAGAGGGCCAAATGGTCTGAATTTCTTTTCAGTTGATTAGGTACGTTTTTCAGTGATTTCCACATCTGCAACACAAACATTAACTTTAGATACTGCGCAACCGGTCATACCCTGGACAGCGCTCTTTACCGCCTTTTGAACTTCGGATACAACTGCCGGTATTTTTTCACCGTCGTTAATTGTGATATAAACCTTAATCGAATAAACGTTATCTGACGAAGATACTTCAACAAACTTAAGAGAACCTTCAAAAACATTCATGATACTGCGAAGGTCTGTCGGACGCTGCACAAGCTTACCGACACCGCTGATATCCTTGGCCGCGCTCATAGCAATTGAAGCAATAACATCATCTGAAATAACAAGATTAGTAGCAACAACATTGTTTTCAGGCTGTTTTTTCATACATTACAACCTCCTTTTTCACTATTATAACACAAAAATAAAAATAAACAACTATTTTACTTCAAATATTGTAATATTTTCTGCTTTTATGTTGGTGTGTTTTAAGATGATGTCTTTCAGCATTACAATCGATGTGCCGTCGAGGCTCCCTTTTTCGCACGCAATCTCAACAGATTCATCAACAATAATCACAAGACTTTCAAAGCCGCATTTTGATTCTATCAATGCTTCAATATCAGCTTCCAGTTTAATCGTATCACTCAAAGCGGCAAGACTTTTTGCAGCTGAATCAACCGCTGACGCCGAAGCATTGGGGTCGTTTATCACCTTTTTCAACTTATCAGTTGCTTCATCCTGCGATTTTTTTCTTGTAAGCCTAACTGATTCAAACGGATCTTTTTCTGTTGTTTCAGTACTGTTTTCAGAGGTTGCCGACACATACTGAGCGTCGCCGATAACCGAATAACTAGCAGATTCCGAATTGCCGGTCGGTTGTGATTGCGGTTTATTAAATTGCCAGTTAACAAACACCGCTGACCCAAGCGCCAACACAAGCGCCGACATAATTACCTGTCTTCTTTTGATCACTAAATTCATACCACTTACTCCTTTTATCTGATTTTTGACACACTTACATGATTCGCTCCGATATCAAGCACTGCAGTAAGCATTTCTGTAACTGCAGATTTAACATACTCCGAATCGCCACCACTGCAAACTACGGCAACACCACGAATTTTAGGTGTCACGGTTTTAAGCAATAATCCTCCTTCCGCTTCATCTTGCTCAATGATTATGTATTCACTTTCCTCATCGGTAGATTTATCATTTTTTGTCAGGCTTGCATCTTTCGCATATACGGTCTCATAATCACATTCAAGAGTAATAATTACACGTGCCTGACCCGCACCGCTTATCAGCGAAATCATCTCTTCAAGCTTTTTTTCCAACAAATCCGTGTATTTCTCTTCATCAAAAACCGCATTGGTATCATCAGAGATCTCATCTTCTTTTTTTCGCTCTGACAACAGCGATGATATTACAATCAGTATAATACCAATAACTATCATAGAGAACATAACCAGAACTTTTTTGTCATTTCTTAACTTCAGTATCAAATTACCGATTTTATTCATTTCCATAACTAACACCTGATTCTATATCAACTTCAGGGACAATCCCAAATCTTTGATAAACAAAATTTTCAATTATATTTATGTCAGCCATATCATTAAGTTTGATAATTATTGAAATAATCTCTATATTCTGATCAGCATCTATTTTTATTTCAGGAATTATTTCTGTGCAAGATATATTTCTCTGTGAAAGATACAAAGTAATCTGATTTTTAATTTCATTTTCAAGCACTTGCACAACTTCTTTTTCAATCTCCTCTTCCAGCAATTTTTCGTCAATCCGGGTTTTTATACCGTTCGTTTCATCAAACGCCTGAGTATTTATATCAAGTTTGGTCAACGGTATACAGAACCCGAATATCAAAAACAAAGAAGTCAGGATTTTTAAAGTTTTTTCAAATTTACCTGACGGAACCAAAAATCCGACAACAGCAGTAACTATGCACGTTGCCAATAAAGATAATGCCCACTGCTTTATTGTTTCCAAATTGACCTCCTTTTAGGTGCTGTTGATGAGCATTACCAAGCCAATACTCAACACAAAAACAATAGCAACAAACAAAAGCAGAACCGTAAGAATAACCAAACAAGACGATATCGCACGTATTGATAACGAAACCTTGTTCATAGAGAGCATATCAGAAAGCATCGACAGAAAGCTGAATGACAAAATCCAACAAATACACTCAATAAAAACAGGAATATTGATAACACTGACTGCCGTAATCGCAAATACCGCAACCGTGTTTTTCACGAGCTTTAATGTGCCGAATATTGAAGTATACGCATCACTTACCGCACCACCGATAAAAGGCACAAGATTGCCAATCAGAAACCTGACGCCTCGTACCGCGACGCCATCCGCAGCTCCTGACAGCATGCCTTTAAGTGTCAGCATCGTTATAAAAACAGTCGAAAAAAAGCTCATAAGAAATATGATTATTTTCTTTATGTATTCTACCAGCTTTTCAAAATTCAGTTCATCATTTATACCGCTGAAAATACTTAGCGACAAGGTAACTCTGATCATTGGAGATATAAAATCCGATGAGAAAAATGCAACAAATTGAGCTGCAACAAAACACAAAGAGTTATAACTGAGCGCCGCCGTAGGGTTACCTGCAATCGTAAGCAGAACTGCTAAAACAGGAATCAAAGCCACCATAAATTTAGAGCTCAATTCTATTGCTGAAATCACTCGCGACAGACAGCCGGAAAGAGGCATTAATACGATTATTCCTATAACAGCAACGCACAGAACATTTACCATTCTCGAAATTTTTTCAGTATTTGTGAGAAATTGAAGAGCAACAGCTAAGCACACAACGGTTATACCGACAGTTACGGCGGTTTTCAGCGGAGTAACATATTGGCCCGTAACCACTTCAAAAAACAAATCAAATATTGCTCTCGGCGAAATATTTACTAATGTGTTGATATCAATTTCACTGATTCCGAGCTCTTTCAACATTTTAATCTGTTCATCGTCCAGACAATCAAAAAGCTCATTTGCTCCTATGCTTTCAATCTGATTATCAAAATATTCATCCTGCGCAAACGAATGAAGTGCACATACTGAAAAAACAATAGTTACAACAAAAATTGAAAGAAAGCTTTTTAACAATTTCACTGTATCAATTCACTTGCTATTCCCGATAGAGCAAATATCAATGGCTTTGCAAGCAAAATTATAGCAAGCTGGCAAACCAGCTCTACGCAAGTAGCGATTGCTTTATTGCCGCTGTCGACACATATGTCGCAAACCACCTTACCAACTATCGCTATAATGACCGCCTTAAGCAAAATATAAATATACTCTTTGTTTAATCCATATCTGTCGGTCAGCGATAATGTATCGAGAATAACGTCATACACCTGCCCCAGTGCAACAGAACAAACCAGAAGCACAGAAACTAACCT
>JAFOBC010000088.1 GCA_017382015.1 Clostridia bacterium | reverse complement strand
CTTTGATTGAGAAAATGCCGATGATACCGCAGACTGTAACGATGAGACCAAGACCGATGAAGCATGCAGGATAGCCGAACTTGCCCGAAAGAGCACCGAAAGCACCTGTAACTGCAACGAGTGCAACAACGGGGAGTACAGCCAGCACGGTTTCTGTTTTTGCTCTGTTGGAAACCGATGTAACGTCTGTTATCCATGCATTGAAAGCTGCGTCATTACTAGTTGAACCCATAAAGGTCATGATGCAGTCCATAATGATTACGAGTACAACGGTTGCGGTGATGGCGCCTGCAGGTGTTGTGCCCATGATTTTGGAAATATAGTCGGGGTGGAGCAGGGCGAAAACCATAACGGTGAAGCCCCAGATGATGTAACCTGCACAGATGAAAATTTTACGCTTGTTTATCTTGTCGCTCAGGCTGCCCATAAACAGTGTGGTAAGAACAGCTACTACAGAGCTTGCGGTAACCATCATGGAGGTGTGCTCCATTGTGCCGCCGACTTCGTTGAAGAGATAGAGGTTGAAGAAGTTGTTTTCTACTGCCCATGCAACCTGACCCATGAATCCGAAAAGGATTAAGTTAAGCCAGATGTTGAGTGGGAGCTTGTTGCTTTTGCTCATTGTTTAAATCCGCCTTTCCTGTGTCGGTGCGCTTTTGCGCATACTCCGACCAATAAATAATTATTATATATAATATCAAATCAATTTAAATTCGTCAATAAGTTTAAAAAACATTACAAATTTTTTTCTAACCTCTTCACATTTAGTGAAAATGTGTTATAATTACACTGTATTCGTATACAGTTACGAGAAATCAATCAGGGAGAGTAAATGAAATGGCACTTGAAAAAATCCTTATTGTTGACGATGATACCAACATCTGCGAGCTTCTCAGACTCTATATCGAGAAAGAGGGTTTCAGCGTAATTATCGCAAACGACGGTGCTTCGGCGGTTCAGCTGTTCCGTGAGCAGCAGCCCGATCTTATGCTACTCGATATTATGCTGCCCAAGCTCGACGGTTGGCAGGTCTGCCGTGAGGTTCGCAAAACCTCCGACAAGCCCATAATTATGCTTACTGCCAAGGGTGAAACTTTCGACAAGGTTCTCGGTCTTGAGCTTGGCGCGGATGACTACATAGTGAAGCCCTTCGATACGAAAGAGGTTGTTGCAAGAATCAAAGCTGTGCTGCGCCGCTCCAGCGTAACCGTTCCCGTTGCTTCGGTGCAGGAGGTTCAGTACGACAAGCTTCTTATCAACCTTACCAATTATGAGCTTCGTGTCAACGGCGTGCAGATTGACACTCCGCCAAAAGAGATGGAGCTTATATACCATCTTGCAAGCAATCACAACAGAGTTTACACACGCGATCAGCTTCTTGACGAGGTCTGGGGCTTTGATTATTACGGCGATTCCCGTACGGTTGACGTTCACGTCAAGCGCCTTCGTGAGAAGCTTGAGGGTGTTTCCGACAAATGGGAGCTTCGCACCGTATGGGGTGTAGGCTACAAGTTCGAAACCAAGAACTGATCTGACGGTACTGTGTTGCATAAGGAGGTGGATATCGTATGAAAAAAACAAACACCGGCGGTCGCTTTGCGGGGATGTCGCTTCGTATGCGATATTCACTGATGATGACGGCTATCATTATGGCTTGTTTCCTGCTGCTCAGTCTGGCACTTGTTGTCTTTTCGGGCAACTATTGGTACAGACAGAAGGCAGAGCTGCTGACAGAAAACGCGCACAATGTTGCCCACTCAGCATCCGAGTTGCTTTCGGGCGGCTACATCTCAATGTTCGGCGACGGTGATTCGATTACCGCGCTTGGTTCGTCGCTGTCCCTTATTTCAACGTCAATCGAGGCGGATGTGTTTATTTGCGATACTACGGGTCACGTCATAATGTGCCGTGAGTTTCTTGTTGACGGTTCGGTTGTTGCCGAAGCCTGCGAGTATCACGATAATCTCATCATAACGCAGGAGATTATTGATGACGCTCTTATTCAGTCTTACTCAACCGTCAGCAATCTGGGCGGGCAGTTTGATGAGGCGCAGTTCATAGTCGGCGAGCCCGTACAGGTTGCGGGCCATACGGTTGCCCTTGTTTTTGCCGTTGCTCCGGTTACCGGTGCGATTATTGATTTTGTTATACCTATCGTGCAGATTCTTCTGATATCTCTGCTTGTTGTTATGCTGTTTGCCGTGCTTGCGGTTTCGTTTGTGTCGCATACAATTACCAAGCCTATCAAGCAGATGGCAGATGTTACGAAGAGCTACGGCTCGGGTGATTTCTCGCCAAGAGTAAACCTCGAGAGAAGTGATGAGATAGGTCAGCTTGCCGCTTCGTTCAACACGATGGCTAGCAGCCTTGCAAGGCTTGAGACCTCGCGACGCAGCTTTGTTGCCAACGTTTCGCACGAGCTGAAAACGCCTATGACTACAATCGGCGGCTTTATCGACGGTATCCTCGACGAAACAATACCGCCTCAACAGCAGGAGCATTATCTCAAGATAGTTTCTGCAGAAGTTAAGCGCCTTTCACGTATTGTTGTATCGATGCTCAATCTTTCAAAAATAGAGGCAGGACAGCTCGATCTTAACTTCAGCGACGTTGATTTGTCCGCGATGGTGCTCAATACTTTCCTGACTTTTGAAAAGAAAATCAGCGACGGGAAAATTGAGATAAGAGGTCTGGATCTGCTCGGCCAGCATATCGTAAGGGCAGACGTGGATTTGTTGGGTCAGGTTGTTTATAATCTTGTGGACAATGCCGTAAAGTTCACCCCTGCCGACGGCTATATCAGCGTAAGTCTGGTGGAGACGGATGATTGCACCGAGACGCATATATTCAACAGCGGCGCAGGTATTTCGCCCGATGAAATAGAGCGCATTTTTGAACGTTTTTATAAGGTTGACAAATCACGCAGTGCCGATGCCAAGAGCACGGGACTCGGATTGTATATAGTTAAGAGTATATTGGAGCTTCACGGCGGAAAGATATACGCTGAAAGCAAGGAAGGCAGATATACAGAATTTGTATTCACTCTGCCCAAGAGTAAATAACAGCCTGCAACAAAGACAACACATCTTGTTAAAGAAAAATTCACACCGCTGATATTTTGTTTCAAGCAGGTTGTGATATCATAGCAGTTGAAAAAACCAAGGAGAGAAGTAAATGGAAGATTTTGAGAATAAAGAAAACATCGGTCAGGATGAGGCTCAGCCGGTTCCGGTCGCAGAGAATGTTCCGGAAGAAGCGCAAGTGCCGTTTAACCCCGTCGAAGAGAGTGCGATGCCGTTTTTTGGCGGAATGCCGGAATCTGCCGACGATGACAATTTTGAGAATAGCGCACCGGTGAACAACAGCGTGTATACGCCGTATGAGCCGGTATACAATACCGCAGCTCCGGTGCCGAATACTGCGGCTCAGTCAGCGGCGGCATACAAAGCAAACAATAAGGGGCGCAAGCTGTTTTTTGTGATTCTTGCAATTGTTATTGCAATTTCTGTTGTCGCAATTCCTGTTTCGCTTATCAGTAACAAAGACGGTTCCGATTCGACACAGAGTGATGAATTTGCACCGGACGGAAATGCCCCTTCTATCAATATCAATGAGACACCTACCGTTCAGAACGGCTCGGCTCCCGCGGGCGCTGTGCTTACGCCTGAGCAGGTGTACGAAAAGATTGCGGATATCAACGTTGCTGTTGTTGTTTACAAAAACAACGTTATCTACACGGAAGGCACCGGCATCATTATGAAAGAGGATGATGCAGGCAAATACACTTATATCCTGACTTGTGCACACGTTATATCGGATTCAGGTGTAGATATTGTTGTTCAGTTTGCAAACGGTGAGCGCCACAATGCTCAGGTTGTAGGTTACGATGCGCGCACAGACGTAGGTGTTCTTCGTATCCAGGCAACAGGCTTTAAGATTGCCGAATTCGGTGATTCCGATGCGCTTAAGGTTGGTTCTACGGTATATGCAATCGGCAATCCCGGCGGTTCAGCGCTTTTCGGTACTTTTACAGACGGTAAGGTTTCTGCAATCGGCAGAAATATTACAAGCAGCATCGGTTACGATATGGTATGTATCCAGCATAATGCCGCTATCAGCCCCGGTAACTCAGGCGGTGCGCTTGTAAACGAATACGGTCAGGTTATAGGTATCAACTCTTCAAAGATTGCTGCGACTGAGTATGAGGGTATTTCATTCTCTGTTCCGATTTCTCAGGCGATGGATGTCATTAACAAGGTTATGGCCCACGGCTATGTTCCCGGCAGGGCAAAACTCGGCATCTCTTACCTTAAAAACGATTCATCTTCTGTCAGCGAGATTTACAGCATGGCAGTTCAGATGATGGATCTCCCCAGCGGTTCGCTTGTCATTTACTCTATTGACCCGAACAGCGGCCTGGCAAACACCGAGGCTCAGCCGGGCGATATGATAATTGCTGTTAACGGAAAAAAACTTGATACCCCCGACGTGCTCCTTGAGCTGATCGAGGAATCATCTGTAGGCGATGTGATTGAGCTCACTCTGTTCAGAATTGAGTCAACAGGCCGCAAGTATGAAACGTCCGAATTCAAGGTCAAGGCTAAGCTGGTAGAAGAGAACAACCGGACACAAAAAGAAGAAACCACAACACGCGGAGTGTATGGTAACGGCAACGATAACAGTTTCAATTTTGGATTTTAAGTTTAATGCCGGCAGTAACTTGCTCCGTGCAGGAAAAGGATAAAAATATGGATAAGTCAATTTTTGCAAAAACCAAGTATTTTATCATTGATATGGATGGTACTTTTTATCTCGGCGGCGAGATAATTCCGGGTGCCGATAGCTTTATCGATAAGGCGCTCGCTTCAGGCAGAGATTTTCGCTTCTTTACAAACAACTCCTCCAATAATGTTGAGGTGTGCTGTGAGAAGCTGAAGAAGATGGGCTATCCCGTTGCTGAAGACAAAATTGTCATTTCGTCTCACGTCACTATTGATTACCTCAAAAAAAATCATGCAGGCGAAAGAATTTATCTGCTTGGCAACGAGAGGCTGACAAACGACTTTACGGATGC
This sequence comes from Clostridia bacterium, assembly GCA_017382015.1. Lineage (GTDB taxonomy): Bacteria > Bacillota > Clostridia > Oscillospirales > Acutalibacteraceae > UBA8612. Next base: position 17,818 of record JAFOBC010000088.1, on the reverse strand, counting down.
GGGTATCAACCTTGTTGATGAATCTCCCGACGTTGTTGTGCTTGGTTTTGACACAACACTCACCTATGAAAAAATCAATAAGGCGGCTAACTATATCGCTCAGGGTGCGGTTTATATCGCAACGCATCCCGATTTCAATTGTCCGATGGCTGACGGTTTTATGCCCGACACGGGCTCGATGATTGAGATGTTTGCCGCTTCTACAGGCAAACGTCCGCTCGTTATGGGTAAGCCGATGACACAAACGGTTGACTATATCACCTCTATGCTTGGCTGTGAGCGTGAAGAGATAGCTTTTGTCGGTGACAGACTTGCAACTGATATTGCCATAGGAGCTGACCACGGCATTCCCTGTGCGCTTGTGCTCAGCGGCGTAACTACCGTTGAGGAGTATGAAACAGCAGGTATCCCTGCCAGCGTTGTGGTTGAAGACCTTGCCGCACTTGCCGATTACATCTGATTTGCCGAATGTGGCGAAAGGGGTAAAAATATGTTTGCGGAAAATTTGAAAAAATACAGAAAACTTGCCGGACTCAGGCAGGATGACGTCGCAAGAGTCATCGGCCTTGATCGCTCGGCATATGCCTATTATGAAAACGGCAAAACCGAGCCCAGCATTGATAACCTCAAGAGAATTGCGATGGCGTTCGGAGTGGATATAAACACACTTGTCGATTTCGGAACTTCTCAGCATGCTTGTGAGTTTTGCAACGAGCCGCAGGGCGGTTATTCTGCGCCCGGCATCATCAGCGAAATGGATCTTTCCAAGTGCAGCGCCGATGAAAGAACGATAATAGCCTGCTACCGTGCTTGCAGTGACAAAGGAGCTTTCCTGGCTCTGGTCAACGAGATGTACGAAGAAGAACTCAAAAAATAAATGTATAATCCGATTGTGAAAGGAGATTGAATATGATTTGCAGTAACTGTAAAGCTAATATAGCAGACGGTTCGGTAATTTGCCCGAATTGCTACGCACAGCTTTCGCCGAGCATTACGCCGCCTCAGCCGCAGCCTCAGGCTCAACCTCAGCCCCAACCCCAGCCTGTGCCTGTAAATAACGCTGCTCAGAATAACGGTAACAACAATGCCAAAAGCAAAGGCTATGCGGCGATTGTTACAGCGCTGTTGATTTTTCCCGCTCTGATTCTTCTGGTGGTGGATTATCTCGGTGCGCCCGAGTGGATGCTCAAGTTGCTGTCGTTTATTGAATACACACCGTCGTTTGTACAGCCGGGTATAATATCCTGGTCGCTTTACATAATCGGTGGCATTATGTGTCTGTGGATGGTTGCCGTTCTTCCTGCTATGAAGCCGAAGAGACCTGCGGTAACAGCAAGCTTGTGTTTCCTTGTGGTTTCGCTGTATATGGTATTGCTCTCTTTCATAAACAAGGGCGCAGTCTGGTATAATTCTTACGTGCTTCCCGTTTGTCTTATGGTCACTGTGACAACGGCGATAATGACCTTGCTCTTATCTTACGGGATTATCAAGAGAAGCCACGCTTTTTCTGCGATAGCTGTTCAGCTCGCTCTTATAGCCATTGGCAGTGAGATTATTTTTGATATGAATCTGGATGGTGCTGTGAATCTGCGCAGGTCGCTGATTGTGGCAGTTGTGCTTGTGGGTATCGTTATTATCTACGAAGCAATCAGCTACGCTGCACGAATCAACAAAAAATAAACGAATAAACACTTAAGGGCTTGCCGATGAGGCAAGCCCTTTTATTCTGTCAGCATTTCTTTAGCTGTTCCTGCGCTGACTTCTGCAAAGTATTCTGCCTTTACAGCTATATGTTCTGCTGTGCGTTTGAGCGTCATTTTCTGCGAGCAGATGTGCGCGTTTGCCAGCGTGTTGTGCTTTTGCTCAAGGTGGTTTTCCGCCGCTGAAAGAGCAAGCTGTTTTTCGTCAAGCGTAACGGTTTGCGGCGAATACGTGCGGTAAATCTCGCGTGTCACGGAAAACGGCATTCTGATTGAGTTAAGCGTCAGAATCCGCGTACGTACAAGGGTTGGCTTGGTTGCGGGTTTCTTGTAAAGAGGTATATCAAAGCCGAGAATGTGCAGCGTGATTCCGCTTTTTTCTGAAGTGATATGAGATGTGCTCAGCTTTGCGTTGGTGCAGGTGCTGACGGTGAGGTCTGTGCGCAAAACAGCGTAGCCTTCTGCGTGTTTGAATTTAACGGAGCCGTTGCTTAATTCGATGAAGCCTCCGACAAGTGTTTCGCCTTTACGCACAGCTTCGCCGCGTTTGTGCAGTGCGGTGCCCTGATAAACCTCTAATGCGGCAATCTGCCCGTCAAAAAGACTTATCACGTCGCAGGGTACGGAGGTATCTGCTATGTGCGGTGCGTCGGCTTGCTCTGCTACCTTTACCTCGAGGCGGCTGCCGAGCACGTTGACTGTCAGGTATGAAAGTTCGGGCAGCTTTTCCATAACGAAAAAGCGGACAGAAACTGCATCTACGCTTTTCCTGAATGTGCCGTGCCTGACTCCTGCCTGAGCCAGCGCTTCGATTATTTGTTGCTCTGTTACGGCGTTATTGCCGCTGACGTCGATGCTCCATATCATGGTCGACATAATGCTCAGAAAGCAGACGGCAAACACTGTGCCGTATAACAGCCCGACGTGTTTGCGATGCTTTTTTACCAAAAACGGCAGACCGTGTTTTGATTTGATTGAGCTTTTCATGCCTGAGCGTGAGGCGCAGGTTCGTATTTTTTTTGTAGTGCTTTGCTGATGTGCAGGCGGTGATGTTGTTTTTGTTAAGACGGAGGTTCCACAGATATATTCTGTTGCGGCCGCAAAGGTTCAGAAACCGTTCGGTGAATCCGCCCTGCGCCGTGAAGCTTACATAGCCGCATAAAAGTCTGTAAATAAAAGTGAACATATCGTACGCTCCCTAACTGAAATTAATTGCAGAAAAACAGCCGTTGATTACGGCCTGCTCGTCTTCAAAGAGCTTGAGTTCCAGTCGGCTTCCGCAGAACTGAGCGCATATGTTGCCCAGATTAAGTGAGATTTTCTCTTCGCTGTATTCTATTATTCCTTTGCATCCGTCAATTCTGGCCTCGGTGTTTGAGATAATCTCTGTCTGAGCGTAGCCGTTAAATGCTGTCTTAGGTAAGTCGATGTCTTTTATCAGCCCCGATATAAGCGAGTTTTTCTTCATTCTGATGTATCACCTCGGTGTAATATATGCGCCCTTGATTCAATAAAATTACAACGGGCAGGGTGACGGCGGTTTTTTATCGAATGATTTACGCCACTTATGTTTTGGGATACTCGCAAATCCGAAAGGGCAGATGTGTTTTGGCTTTGGAAGGCTGTCGTCACCCTTATGTTATTTGTGTTTCAGGGGTGTTATATGTGGTTAAAATTAAAATGCGTGCTGTATCGGCGGTGTGGTGTGCCGTGGCGGTAGGTGCAGGGGTATTGGCAGTTGTGCACCCGCAGGCAAGTCTGAACGGAATGAAGTCGGGGCTTGAAACGTGTGCAGGTATAATTATCCCTTCGCTGTTTCCTTTTATGGTTATCAGTTCGTTTGTTGCGGGTTTGCCTGTATCGGATGGTGTTGCAAAGGTTGTTTCTCCGTTTATGCGGTATGTGTTCAGGCTTCCCGGTGAAGCTTTTGCCGCTGTTGTGTTCGGGCTTGCAGGCGGATATCCCGTCGGTTGTTCGGTTGCGGTTAGGCTTCTGGAGCAGGGGAGAATAACTCGCGAACAAGCTCAGCGGCTTACTCTGTTCTGCGTGAATGCAGGGCCTGCGTTTACTGTTACCGCCGTAGGCGCCGTGATGCTCGGCAGTATCAGGCTTGGTTTGATTCTCTTTGTCTCGTCGTGTTGCGCATCGGTTATTACGGGTATACTTCTGGGGCTTGCTGCAGATGTGCCCGAGCCTTGCGGGGTATCGGCTTCTGTCAGGTTGCCCTGTAGTGCTGTGCTTGTCGAATCTGTTGAGAAATCTGCTCTGGCGATGCTCAGGATATCTGCGTGGGTTGCGGCTTTTTCTTGTCTGGTTTCGCTTTTTGGTGAGCTTGGTATAAGTGAAGCTGTGCTGAATGTGTTGAGGTGTGTGGCAGAGGTCAGCGGCGGTTGCCGTGCGGCTGCGCAAAGCGGCAATTTTTATATTATTGCCGCAACGGTCGGTTGGTCAGGGCTTTGCGTGATTTGTCAGTTGCTTGGCGATGTGCGCAGGGTGGGCACCCCGTTGGCGGTGTTTCTTGCTTTCAGGGCTGTTAATGGAGGTTTGTGTGTTGTGGTATGCCGTGCGTTGCTTTATTTCTTCCCTGTGGAGGTGTCTGCTTTTGCTCCGCTTGTGACGGGCGGTGCTGAGATGTTTTCAGCTTCAGCGCCTGCGGCTGTTGCGCTGATGTGTCTTTGTGCGGTTTTTGTGATTGACCTTGATAGAAACAGAAAAGTGTGTTAAAATAAAAATTCGGAGGCGAGAAAAGTGAAAAAGAAACTTATGAATCTCGAATCAATTGAAAAGATATGCGCAAACTGTGCACACGGAAGACATACCCCTGCTGAGGACGGTGTGCTTTGCGAGAAGAAGGGCGTTATGCTCAAAACCTCTTCATGTAAAAAATTCAAATATGATCCGCTCAACCGTATCCCTGCAAAGCCTCTTGCAATGGGTGAATACTCTGCGGAGGAGTTTGAGCTGTGAGGATACTGCTGGCACCCGATTCGTTCAAAGGCTCAATGTCGGCTGTTGAGGTGTGCGGTATCGTCAGCGATGCGTTGGCGGCTTCTCTGCCCGGATGCGAGGTGGATGCTATCCCCGTTGCTGACGGCGGCGAGGGTACACTCGACAGTTTTGTTTTTGCCTGCGGTGCCAAACGGTACAGCGTTGAGGTTACTGCACCCGATTTCAAGAAGGTGAGTGCGGATTTTGCCGTTATGGGTGACACAGCTGTTGTTGAAATGGCTCAGGCGAGCGGTCTGCCGCTTGTCGGTGCCGCGAATGACCCCGTGCGCGCTACAAGCTACGGTACGGGTGAGCTTATTCTTGCCGCACTTGATAAGGGCTGCAGGAAAATAGTGCTCGGCATAGGCGGCAGTGCAACCACCGATGGCGGTATAGGTTGCCTTTCTGCACTCGGCGTAAGATTCCTCGATGCAGACGGTGTGCCCGTTGAGCAGAACGGTATGGGCATGTCGAAAGTGGCTTCGATTGATATGAGCGGTATGGATGCTCGCGCAGTCGGTTGTGATTTCACCGTGCTTTGCGATGTTGAAAATCCGCTTTACGGCAAAAACGGTGCGGCATATGTGTATTCACCGCAAAAGGGAGCGGACAGCGAGACTGTTGCCTTTCTGGATGCCGCCCTGCGCAATTACGAAAAGGCTGTTGTCGCCGACGTCGGTGTTGACTGTGCCTTGTCTGCAGGCTCGGGAGCGGCAGGCGGTATGGGATACGGCCTGCGTGCGATGCTTGGGGCAACACTCAAAAGCGGCGCTCAAGCTGTTTTTGATATATGCGGTTTTGATTCAAGGGCAGAAAAGGCTGATGCTATCATAACGGGTGAGGGCAGGTTTGACAGCCAGAGCCTTATGGGTAAAGTGCCAAGCGAAGTTATGAAACGCGCAGGCGGTAAGCCTGTGATTGTTGTCTGCGGTGTCAGCGATATTGCGGGCGGTTGCGGTGTTGCCGCTGTGTTTGAAACTAATGGGTCACGTTTGCCGTTTGAGGCGGTTTTGCCTCGGTGCCGCGAAATGCTTTTTGAGGTAGCTTCCGGCGGTATTTCAGGCTTTTTGAAAAAAATTGAAAAAAACTCTTGACAAGTCACAAATGATTTGGTATTATAGCAAAGCGCTCTGTGAGAGATGCTTGCAGAGAAGTTGGTGTTTATGACATTGAGGGTCCACCCGTTCCCATTCCGAACACGGTAGTTAAGCTCAATCGTGCCGACAATACTTGGTGGGCAACCGCCCGGGAAGATAGGTCGACGCCAACACGCCAGTTGGTAATTATGACATTGAGGGTCCACCCGTTCCCATTCCGAACACGGTAGTTAAGCTCAATCGTGCCGACAATACTTGGTGGGCAACCGCCCGGGAAGATAGGTCGTTGCCAACACAAACGAGGGCAGTCACCCAGTAGGGTGGCTGTTCTTTTTTTGCTGTGTTGCGCTTGTAAAATAACACTTGCAAAATTATAATTATTATGTTATAATTACTGCCAATTGAATACCAAACGCTGTGAAAAAGCACAGTAAGCACCTGGCTTTCAGGTACACAACAGAGAATCCGCGTCATAGGCTGTAAGCGCGGTGTGTAGCGTCGGGGTGCCGAATTTCACTTTGGAGCGGTGCGGTTGAAGGCGCTTTGCGCTGTGTAGGTCGCAACGGTTTGCCGCCGTTATATGGCATAAAGTGTCCGCTTTTTGGCGGAAATACGGGTGGTACCGCGGAAGTATAATCAGCTTTCGTCCCTTTTGTCGGGGACGAAGGCTTTTATTTTTAGCAAATTAACCGAAAGGATGATAGATTTGAAGGATCAGTTAAATGCAATTGCTCTTGAAGCCAAGGTTGCCGTTGAAGCGGCATCCTCAAACGCAGACCTCGAAGCTCTGCGCGTAAAATATCTTGGTAAGAAGGGCGAAGTTACTGCAATTCTCAAGCAGATGGGCAAGCTCTCTGCAGAGGAGAGACCCGTTGTCGGTCAGCTCGCTAACGAGGTAAGGCAGGCAATCGAGGCTCAGCATGAAGAAAAGGTAAGCCAGCTCAAGGCTGCAGAGCTTAAGGCAAGGCTTGCAAGCGAAACACTTGATGTTACAATGCCCGGCGAGAAGGTAGCTCTCGGTCACAAGCATCCGCTTTCAATCGTGCTTGACGAGGTTAAGGAAATTTTCCTTGGTATGGGCTTTGAGGTTGCTACAGGCCCCGAGGTTGAGTGGGATTACTACAACTTTGAGGCGCTCAACATCCCGAAGGAGCACCCTGCACGCGATACTCAGGATACATTCTATATTACGGAGAATATGCTTCTGCGCACACAGACTTCTCCCGTACAGATCAGAGTTATGGAAAATTCCAAGCCTCCGATCCGCATTATCGCTCCCGGCAGCGTTTACCGTTCAGATGCTGTTGACTCAACTCATTCTCCCTTCTTCCATCAGATTGAGGGTCTTGTAGTTGATAAGGGCATCACAATGTCCGACCTCAAGGGTTGCCTTTTTGATTTTGCAAAGAGACTTTACGGTGAGGATACAAAAATCCGTCTTCGTCCCCACCACTTCCCGTTCACAGAGCCTTCATGTGAAATCGACGTAACCTGCTTCCGCTGTGGCGGTAAGGGCTGTCCTTTCTGCAAGGGCGAGGGCTTCGTCGAAATCCTCGGCGGCGGTATGGTTCATCCGCAGGTTCTCAAGAACGGCGGCATCGACCCCGAGGTTTACAGCGGCTTTGCTTTCGGTGTCGGTCTTGAGCGTCTGACGCTCTTCCGCTTCAATATTGACGATATGCGTCTGCTGTTTGAAAACGATATGCGTTTTCTCGGACAATTCTGATCAGCGGTAAGTAAGGAGGATATAACTATGGTATTATCAAAAAGATGGCTTCACGACTACCTGAAGCTTGATGTTACAGATAAAGATTTTGCTGCCGCGCTTACTCTCTCCGGTTCAAAGGTAGAGGGTTACGAGACAGAGGGTGAGGAGCTTTCCAACATCGTTGTTGCAAGGGTTGAATCCCTCGAGAAGCACCCCGATTCAGACCACCTCTGGATTTGCCAGGTTAACGTCGGCGCTGAGTCGAATCTCCAGATTGTTACAGGTGCACAGAATCTTAAGGCAGGCGACTACGTTCCCGCTGCACTTGATAACTCTGTTGTTGCAGGCGGCAAGAAAATCAAAAAGGGTAAGCTCCGCGGTGTTGAGAGCGCAGGTATGCTCTGTTCACTCGGCGAGCTTGGTCTTACTGCTCACGATTTCCCCTATGCTGTTGAGGATGGTATCTTTGTTCTCGGTGACGATTGCGATCTCACTCTCGGTAAGGATATCCGTGAGGCTATCGGTCTTAACGACGTTGTTACAGAGTTTGAAATCACCTCCAACCGTCCCGACTGTCTGAGCGTTCTCGGTCTTGCAAGAGAGGCTGCAGTTACATATGGTATGGATTTTGTTGAGCCTGTCCCTGTTGTCGAACCCGGTGAGGGCGATGTAAACGAGCTGCTCAAGGTATCCATCAACGCTCCCGACAAGTGCTACCGTTACGTTGGCGCTGTTGTCAAGAATGTAAAGATTGAGCCGTCACCCCGTTGGATGCGCGAAAGACTCCGTGCAAGCGGCGTACGTCCCATTAACAATATTGTTGACATTACAAACTTCGTGATGCTCGAATACGGTCAGCCTATGCATGCTTTCGACCTTCGCTACCTTGAGGGTAACGAGGTTATCGTACGCTGTGCAGAGGATGGCGAAAAGATTACAACTCTCGACGGTATCGAGAGAGAGCTGAACAGCGATATGCTCGTTATCGCAGACTCCAACAAGCCCGTTGCCGTTGCAGGTATTATGGGTGGCGAGTACAGCGACATTATGGATGATACAGATACAATCGTCTTTGAGTCAGCTTGCTTCAACGGACCGAGTGTACGTATGACTGCAAAGGCTCTCGGTATGCGTACAGAGGCATCATCACGCTTTGATAAGCAGCTTGATCCCAAGGGCTGCCGCAAGATTCTCGAAAGAGCACTTCAGCTTGTTCAGCAGCTTGGTGCAGGTGAGGTTGTCAACGGTGTAGTCGATTGTGACTGCTCCGACAAGAATGATTTCACACTTGCTTTTGAGCCTGATTGGGTAAACGGATTCATCGGTATCGATGTAAGTGCAGATGAGCAGAAAGTTATACTTGAGCGCCTTGGCTGTAAGGTTGAGGACGGCGTTATCACAGTTCCCTCATTCCGTAATGACCTTCGCCACAAGGCTGATATCTCTGAGGAAATTGCACGCTTCTACGGCTATGACAATATTCCCGACAGACAGCTTGCAGGTGTTGCAACAGCTCAGTACACACCCGAACAGAAATTTGAACGCCTTATGGGCGAAACAATGCTCGCCTGCGGCCTTTCAGAGCTTTGCACTTTCTCATTCATCAGCCCCAAGAGCTACGACAAAATCTGCCTTCCTGCTGACAGCGAGAAGCGCAACTGTGTTGTTATCACAAATCCGCTCGGCGAAGATACAAGCGTTATGAGAACAACACTTCTTCCCTCAATGCTTGAAACACTCGCAAGAAACTACAATAACCGTAACGCAAAGGCATATCTTTACGAAATCGGAAAAGAATATATCACAAAGGGTACTCAGGAGCTTCCTGCAGAGCCGATGATGCTTTGCATGGGTATGTACGGTGCAGGTTGCAACTTCTTCACAATCAAAGGCGTTGTTGAGGAGCTTCTTGAAAAGCTCGGTATAGCTGATTATGATGTTGAGGCAGTCAACGACAATCCCTCTTACCATCCCGGCAGAACAGCTGTTATCAGCAAGGATGGCAAGACAATCGGTGTTGTCGGCGAGGTTCATCCTCAGGTTCTCGGCAACTATTCAATCGGCACAAAGGCTTATGCGGTAGAAATCAGCTTCGATGCTTGCTTTGAGCTGAGCAACCTCAAGCGCACATACAAGCAGCTTCCCAAGTTCCCGGCTCTCAGCCGTGACCTTGCCTGCGTTTGTGAGAAGGCTATGCCCGTTCTCAAGCTTGAGCGCACAATTGCTGCAGCTGTCGGCAACACACTTGAAACAATCGACCTCTTCGACGTTTACGAGGGTTCACAGATTCCCGAAGGAATGAAGAGCGTTGCGTTCAGCCTTAAGCTTCGCGCTGCAGACAGAACTATGACCGACGAGGAGGCAGACGGCGCAATGAAGCGTGCTGTCAAGGCTCTCGATAAGCTCGGCGTATCGCTCAGAGCATAATTGCGGTCTGATTAACGGAGGTGCTGTTATGAAAGAAAAAATCAAGGTAGCCGTTATAGGCTGCGGCACGATTGCAAACTCTGCACATATCCCTGCATATATGGCTTGTGAAAATGCCGAAATCAAGTATTTCTGTGATATCATTCCCGAAAGAGCTGATGCGGCTGTAGAAAAATACGGTTGCGGCAAAGCTGTTTATGATTATCACGAGATTCTCGATGATGCTGAGCTTGATGCTGTTTCCGTTTGTACTCATAACGATATGCATTCGGTTATTTCGATTGACTTTATGCGTCACGGCAAGGATGTGCTCTGCGAAAAGCCTGCTGCAAGAATCCTTTCCGAAGCGCTTGAGATGGAAAAGGTTTCTTATGAAACAGGCAGGATTCTTTCAATCGGTGTGTGCAACCGCTATGCAAACTCCGTCAACCATATCAAAAAGCTGATTGCTGACGGAGAACTTGGCGAGGTTTACCACGTTTATGCAAGCTTCCGTGCTCATCGCTCTATTCCCGGTCTCGGTGGCGACTTTACAACCAAAGCCTGCTCAGGCGGCGGTGCGCTTATAGATTGGGGCGTGCATTATATCGACCTTATTCTTTACTGCCTTGGTGACCCGAAGGTGCTTACTGCAAGCGGTGAAGCATTCTGCAAGCTTGGTAAGGATATGAAAAACTATGTCTACGCAAGTATGTGGGCAGAGGATACCAAGAACACCGAAACAGGTACTTACGATGTTGATGATTCTGTTATCGGCCTTGTTCGTACCGATGGTGCGGTAGTAAGCTTCAACGGCGCATGGGCGCAGAATATAGGCGAGCACGAAACCTTTATCGACTTTATGGGCGACAAGGGCGGCATAAGACTCAACTATTGCGGCAACTTCCGTTTCTGGACAACCAAAAACGGTATGCTCACCGAAACAACACCCACTTACAAGACAAACGATATGCATCGCAGCGAGGTGCTTGATTTTGTTGAGTGTGTTGCAAAGGGCGAGAGAAACCGCAACGATATCAAGTATGCCGTAGGTACGTCAAAAATTCTGCAGGCTATTTACGATTCTTCCGAATCGCACGCAGAGGTTAAAATACAGTAATAAAAAATACTGCGGTATGCTCCACGGGGTGTGCCGCAGTTGAATAATCTACCCACAAAGATAATCAAAAAGGGTTGTATTTTATTTTCAAATGGTATATAATAAACTGTACCGCTTTAAATTTGGTTATTACGGAGGTGTCATATATGACAGACAAGACAATAACATTTGAATTTATCGACGATCGCGATGCGGAAATGCGCCGCACATTGCAGACTGTATATGATGCCCTTAAAGAAAAAGGCTACAACCCGGTAAGTCAGATCGTAGGTTATATTCTTTCTGAAGATCCGACGTATATAACAACTCATAAGAATTCTCGCAGCATTCTTACAAGAGTTGACCGTTATGAGCTGCTTCAGTCGCTCGTCCAAAACTATATTAAGAAATAAGGAGGGGAACAGACAATGGCAGAAAAGAAAAAGGCAAAGTTCCTCAGCTATAAGGGTAAGCCGCTTGTACGCAGCGGTAACCTGATTTACTACGGCTATGCAAATGAGCCGTATGTAGTGCTTTTACAGATTATGGGCACCAAAAAGGTTAATGATCTCGATGTTGCAAACAGGGTAATGGTTATGCTTGTCAAGACAGATCCTGATCTGAAACCTACAGAAAGAATAGTCAAAAAGAGCGAGAAGAATGGTCTTTACCAGGCAATGGATATCGGCTCGGTCTGGCTTGAGGTTGCTCTCAAGGACAATAAATAAAATTTCACCTCACTGCATACAAATGCGGTGAGGTGTTTTTTATGGTATTCAAGTTAAAGAGAGGTTATATGTTTCTTGCTGTTTGTGCGGCGGTTGCTCTGGCAGGTGCGTTGAAGCTTGGTGTTGCCGTTTACCAGGCGTCAGCGGTTTTAGAGCCTGTTCAGCTGCCTGTTGTTATGTATCATCAGATAACTAAAAATCCTGCGAGGGCAGGGCAGTATTGCGTTATGCTCAGCGAGCTTGAAAACGATTTGAAATACATCAAAGACAAGGGGTATAATACGGTTGACCTGGAGCAACTGACAGCGTATGTCTATGACGGCGAGCCGTTGCCTGACAATCCTATTATGCTTACGTTTGATGATGGGTACGAAACCGTTTACAGCTATCTTTTGCCGCTGCTTGAAAAATATGATATGTGCGCCGTAGCGTCAGTTGTAGGCGCTTATACGGATATGTTTACCCAGCTTAATGACCATACGCTCAGTTATTCATATATGGATTGGGATGAGGTGAGCGAGCTGGCGGCAGGGGACAGGATTGAGATTCAGAGCCACAGCTACGATTTGCACAAGCTCAATAACGGCGGGCGCAACGGCGCTAAAAAGGTCAGCGGAGAGAGTGTGCACGAATATTCGGCTTTTCTCAATCTTGACCTTGGTAAGATGCAGACGCTTATGGAAGAAAATACGGGATATAAGCCGTGCGCCTTTACCTATCCCTACGGGTGCTATTCAAAGGAATCGAAAGATATCCTCAAAAGTATGGGATTTAAGGCGGCACTTGTCTGCGAGGAGAGGATTAACTATATTGACACAGAAAACACCGATTGGATTTACAGGATAGGCAGATTCAACAGACCGCACGGCGTAGGCGCGGCGGAGTTTTTTTCAAGGATGAATGTTAAATAAAAAAGTAAAAAGAGCAGGACGAACAGTCCTGCTCTTGGGTTTTATTCTTCGTCAATGAGCTTTTCGAGTGCGGCAAGCTTGACAGCGATACAGAGAAGCGTCATTGCATCGCGAAGCTCGTCGAGTGAGGGGAATGAGGGGGCGATACGTATGTTTGTGTCCTTGGGGTCGAGGCCGTGGGGGTAGGTAGCGCCTGCGTTTGTGAGCACAACACCTGCACTGCGGCAGAGCTGAACAACACGCTTTGCACAGCCTTCCATAACGTCAAGGCTTACAAAATAGCCGCCTTTGGGGTTAGTCCACGTTGCGATTCCGCAGCCTGCAAGGTCACGGTCGAGTGAGCGGAGCACAATATCAAACTTGGGCTTGAGTATTGCGGCGTGGCGCTTCATATACTCGCGAAGTCCGTTAACATCCTTGAGCACTCTTGCGTGGCGGAGCTGGTTGATTTTATCGTGTCCGATAATCTGGCTGTTCATACGCTGTTTAATCATACGCACGTTGTTTTCACTTGCGGAAACAACTGCGATACCCGCGCCGGGGAAGCTGATTTTGGAGGTTGATGCAACTTCGATAATCAGATCTTCTGTGCCGTTCTTTTCAGCCTCGGGGAAGATGTTGAGGAGCGTGTCGCCGTTTTCGTAAACATCGTGAACAAAGTATGCGTTATCCCAGATGATTCTGAAATCGTTTGCAGCGGGCTTGAGTGCGGCGATGCGGCGAACCGTATCGTCGGAGAATGTGTAGCCCTGAGGGTTTGAGTACTTGGGAACACAGAACATACCTTTGACGGAGCTGTCTTTTACAAGCTCTTCAAGCACATCCATATCGGGGCCTGTTTCGAGCATGGGTATATTTACCATTTCAATTCCGAAGTATTCGAGTATTGAGAAGTGTCTGTCATAGCCGGGTACGGGGCAGGCGAATTTTATTTTGCCCTGAAGCATCCAGGGTGTTGCGCTCTCGTGTGCACCGTGTGTCATACACTGTGAGATGTAGTCGAACATAATGTTGAGGCTTGAGTTACCGCAAACAATAATGTTGTCGTTCTGTACGCCGAGTGCCTGAGCAAATATTGTCTTGCACTCCTCAAGACCTGTGAGGTTGCCGTAGTTACGGCAATCTGTGCCGTCCTCAGCGCTGTAGCCGTTGAGGGCGTTTACGCTGTCGAATATATCCATCGACATATCAAGCTGAGCGGGGCTGGGCTTGCCACGTGCCATATTGAGATCAAGACCTCTTGCTTTGAATTCATCGTATTGCTGCTTTACCTCTTCATATTTTGCATGAAGCTGTTCGCCGGAAAGTTCACTGTATAAAGCCATTTTATCACCTGTATATATTTATATCATTTTACATACCGATTAACTATTCTACTATAACGAATCAGTTTTTGCAAGTTTATTTTTATTTTCCTTCACTTTTGTTGCAAGTTTGGGGCTTTTGTGGTATTTTAGTGGCAGGTGTCAAACAAATTTATGCAAGACGGACAAACAAAGTATTCATTTTAGAGGTGTTGTACGTTGAAACATACGCTGAAAACGCAGGAGAGCCTGCGTTTGGCTGTTGCAACCTGGCTTTTGCGGAACGATAAGCAGTATATCTGCTGTGAGGGAAATGAGCTTGGTGACGATTTTCTTGAAAATTATGAACTGCCGCAGCTTGAAGAAGAACTATTTGAAACTCTTGTGAGTGAAAATGACGAAATAACGCTTGTTTTTCACAGCAAGATTTACCTGCCTGCACGCCGGACGGTAAAAGGCAAGGATGCCTCATTCTTTATTGTACGCTATGTCAGGGCGTTGTATGACGATTTCGGCAATATTTACCGCTATGTGACACTCGGTTACAACTTTTGATACTGCTTGCATCAGATTGACAAAATCGCGTTTGTAATGTATAATAAATATATCCTGACACAAGGATTTTTTCCGACTGAAAGGTGCAGTAACTTATTATATATTTACGGGCATACCATACCTATATATAATCGGCCGCACCTTGTCAGGTGTGGCTTTTTCATTTTAAGGAGGCATCAGCGTGGATACAAGAGTTGCTGTTATGGGCATAATAGTTGAGAATAAAGACAGCGTGGAGCAGCTTAATTGTCTGCTTCACGAATACGGCGATATTATTATCGGCAGAATGGGGATACCTTATAAGGAGAGGGGAATCAGCATTGTCAGCATTGCTGTTGATGCCGCTCAGGATACCATATCCGCTCTCTCGGGAAAAATCGGCAAGCTTGACGGCATAAGCGTCAAGACAGCTTATTCAAATGTGGTGAATCATGGATAACAAAGTAATTCAGCTTATCGGAGAGTTGGCGGCAAACCATATTCTTGCCGCCGAAGAATACGCCTACCTTATTGAGCACAGAGACAGCGAATCGGCGGCACTCCTTGCTAAGCTGGCAGATGCCGTGCGCCGTGAGCATTACGGCAACGATGTTTATATTCGCGGCTTGATAGAAATCAGCAATATATGCAAAAACAACTGTCTGTATTGCGGCATAAGGGCAGGTAACAGAAAGTGTGATCGCTACAGACTCAACGAAGAAGATATACTTGCCTGCTGTAAAGATGGCTATTCGCTCGGCTTCCGTACCTTTGTGCTGCAGGGCGGAGAGGATGCTTACTTTACCGATGAAATTCTTTGCGGCATTATAGGCAGGATTAAACACGAGTATCCCGATTGTGCGGTTACTCTGTCGCTTGGCGAGCGCAGTGCACAAAGCTTTAAAAAGCTTTATGATGCCGGCGCGGACAGGTATCTGCTCCGCCACGAAACCGCAGATGAGGCTCATTACAATAAACTCCATCCGAGCGAGATGTCGTTTGCGCGACGTATGGAGTGCCTGGATGAACTGAAAAAAACAGGTTTTCAGGTTGGTTGCGGTTTTATGGTAGGTTCGCCTTACCAGACTGTTGACCATATTGTGAAGGACTTGAAGTTTATAGAAAAATTTCAACCCGATATGTGCGGCATAGGTCCGTTTATTCCGCACCGCGATACTCCTTTTGCTCGGCTCAGGAAGGGCAGCGTGGAGCTTACGTGTTATTTGCTGTCGATAATCAGGCTTATTTGCCCGACGGTGCTTTTGCCTGCCACAACAGCGTTGGGCACAATTGATCCGCTGGGCAGAGAAAAAGGGATTATGGCAGGCGCAAATGTAATTATGCCAAACCTCTCGCCCGAATTGGCAAAAAAGAAATATGAGCTGTATAACGGAAAGCTCTCAACAGGTATGGAAGCGGCAGAGAACCTGAAAAAAATAGAAAGTTCAATGAAAAAAATCGGTTACCGTGTAGTTGTTTCGCGCGGTGACGTTAAGGCGAATGGAGCAATCTGAACCGTGATTTTCACGGTGCGATTTCCGTTCACCCATCGTTAGAATACTCGTTTTCCGGTAGATTCGGATTACTCTATTCACCTTAAGCATTAGAAAGAAGGAAGAAAAAATGGCAAAATTTGACCTTAAATCACTTAAAGCAGAGGAGTTTATCAACCACGAAGAAATCCTCGCTACAATCGAATATGCTGAGCAGAACAAGCACAACGTTGAGCTTATCGACGAAATTCTTGAAAAGGCACGCCCGAAAAAGACGGCGGACGGCACAATCTGTGCGGGTCTGAACTACAGAGAGGCAAGCGTTCTTCTTGCTTGTGATATTCCCGAAAAGGTTGAAAAAATTTACGAAATTGCAAAAGAAATAAAGCTTGCTTTCTACGGTAACCGCATCGTTATGTTTGCGCCGCTCTATCTTTCAAACTACTGTGTCAACGGCTGTGTTTATTGCCCTTATCACCTCAAAAACAAGCATATCGCACGCAAAAAGCTGACCCAGGAAGAGGTTAAGGCGGAGGTTATCGCGCTGCAGGATATGGGTCAT
This sequence comes from Clostridia bacterium, assembly GCA_017382015.1. Taxonomy (GTDB): domain Bacteria; phylum Bacillota; class Clostridia; order Oscillospirales; family Acutalibacteraceae; genus UBA8612. The sequence goes on along the minus strand of JAFOBC010000088.1, from coordinate 1,288 downwards.
AAGCGCCTTGCAATCGAAGCCGGTGAAGACCCGGTTCACAACCCGATTGAGTATATTCTTGAGTGTATCAAAACAATCTATTCAATCAACCACAAAAACGGTGCAATCCGCAGAGTTAACGTAAATATTGCCGCTACAACGGTTGAAAATTACCGCAAGCTCAAGGATGCAGGAATCGGCACGTATATTCTCTTCCAGGAGACGTATCACAAGGAGAGCTACCTCAAGCTTCATCCTACAGGCCCCAAGCACGATTACGATTACCACACGGAGGCTATGGACAGAGCTATGGAGGGCGGTATTGATGACGTTGGCCTTGGTGTGCTCTTCGGTCTTGAACTGTACAAGTATGAGTTTGCAGGTCTGCTTATGCACGCAGAACATCTTGAGGCTGTGCACGGTGTCGGCCCGCACACAATCAGTGTGCCCAGAATCAAGCGTGCTGACGATATCGACCCAAACGTTTTTGATAATTCAATTCCCGATGAGATGTTTGAAAAGATAATTGCTTGTATCCGCCTGGCTGTTCCTTATACGGGTATGATTATCTCAACCCGTGAATCGCAGGAGGTTCGCGAGCGTGTGCTCAACCTCGGCATCTCTCAGATAAGCGGCGCATCCCGCACATCTGTCGGCGGTTATACGGAGGAGGAACGTCCTCACGATTCGGAGCAGTTTGATGTTTCGGACCAGCGTACGCTCGATGAGGTTGTGCGCTGGCTTATGGAAAACGGTCACATTCCCTCGTTCTGTACGGCTTGTTACCGCGAGGGCAGAACGGGTGACAGATTTATGAGCCTTTGCAAAACGGGACAGATTATCAACTGCTGTCACCCCAATGCGCTTATGACACTTACCGAATATCTTGTTGACTACGCAAGTGATGCGACAAAGGAAATCGGCTACAGCATGATTATGGATGAGCTCAAGAAGATTCCCAAGGATAAGGTAAGAGACATCGCAACGCAGAATATTTCGGATATCAGGAATTCAAACAGACGCGATTTCCGATTCTAAAGGAGAATTCAAATGGGACTTAACAGTGTTGTTTCGGCTGAGAGAGTTCATATCGGCTTTTTCGGGCTTCGCAACGCAGGTAAATCGAGCCTTGTTAACGCTGTTACGGGGCAGGAGCTTGCCCTTGTTTCCGACGTCAAGGGCACGACAACCGACCCTGTAAAGAAGGCGATGGAGCTGTTGCCGCTGGGCCCTGTTGTTATAATTGATACACCCGGCACAGACGATGAGGGTGAGCTTGGTATGATGCGCGTTAAGCGTGCCAAGCAGG
>JAFOBC010000011.1 GCA_017382015.1 Clostridia bacterium | reverse complement strand
GCAGTCCTTTGCAAAGCTGACAGAATCCTTATATGCGGCGCGGTAGTAATAATCCGAACGGTGAAGGATTTTATAATAAAATGCGTTGATATATTTTTCGGTAAATGAAAGCGGCTGAGCGGCAACACCCTTTACGGTAAGCCCGTGGATATCGGACAAAACGATATCGGACTCAGGAGCAAAGGAAAGCAGTGCATACTCGCTGCCGGGGAAAGCGGATTCAAGTATATTTACAGTTGAGCGCACTATTGCTTCACAACCTCTGTTGAGGCAGCCTGAGTGGTCAAAAAGTAAAAACTTCATACGTTACGAATTCCTTTCGTTTATCAGTTTCTGAATAAACAGAACGGTGAGCGTCATAAATACGCTGCGCTTTGCAAAGGCAGAGGCAAGGCATGAAAGAATCCTGCCGTTGTTCTGCTTTATAAATTCAAGCGAATTGTCGATTACCTGCATAAAAGATGTGTCGGCAAAATACTTCTTTGCTGATGCTTTTGCATCTTTTCGGCTTACCGAATAGCGGCGCTGAAGAAAATCGGCAAAGGTGTAGAAGACGAAAGCGGCCTTTTCGGTTTTTACGGTTTCTTCGTCAAGACCGAGCGAGCGGAATATTTTCACTTCATCTTCATAGGTGTCCATAAGTTTTTCAATAACAGTATCGGTGTGCATAGCACTTGAGGGGACATCGAGATAAAAATATCCTGCATTGCCTACGCATACGGCACTGTTGCAATGTTTGAGAAAGTCAAGAACGAAGCGCTTATCTTCACCAATTTTGACACCTGCAGGAAAATTTATGTTGTTTTCCTCAATAATGCTGCGACGGAAAATTTTGATACAAGCGCTGTTTTGCGAACTGTCAGAAACCATTTTGCGTATGAATGAGTGGCATATTTCACTATGGTTAAGTACTTCCCCGACCTCATACCATTCGGGATAAATGCGGTTTCCGCTGCTGAGCACGAAAGTCAGTGAGCTGAAAGCCATATCACAGCCGTTTTCCTGAATCGCATTCAGAAGCTTTTCATAGTAATCGGGCGCAACGGTATCATCTGCATCGACAAAGCCTACGTATTCTCCGCTTGCTTCTTTAAGTCCGGCATTGCGTGCCGCGCTTACACCGCCGTTTTTGCGGTGGATTACCACCGTATCAGGGCGTTTTGAAGCAAAATCGTCGCACATTGCAGGACTTGCATCTGAAGAGCCGTCATCAACCAGAATAATCTGCATGGAGTCGGCAACAGTCTGTGCGGCAAGGCTGTCGAGTGTCTGGGTCAGATATTTTTCAGCATTGTATACGGGTACAATTACGGATAGGCTGTACATTGTGGGAGCTCCTCAGTTTTCGATAAAATCGTAAAGCAACTGAATGTATTCGCTGTTGCTGAAATCTCGGCTGAGGCAATTACGGCTCAGCTTGTTGCGTGCGGATTCATCGTTGAGTAGTTTTGTGAGCGCATCGGCAACCGCTTCGACACCCATCGGGCAGATGATGCCGTCAACGCCGTTTTCAACCTGGCTCGTTGCGGTTTCGTAGGCAGTTATCAGCACAGGCTTGCCGAGCGTCTGTGCCTCTCTTACGGTAACTGCCTTGCCCTCGTAGCGTGAGGGCTGAGCATATACGTCGCAGGCGGCCATATACGGGTAGGGGTTGGTTTTTTTGCCGAGGATTATCATTGTGTCCTCAACGTTGTTTTCTTTTATCTTTGAGCGGATAAGCTCTTCGTCAGGGCCGTAACCGATTAGATACCACTTGAAGTCACAGCCTTTTTCTTTCATAATTCTGCAGCTTTCTGCGGCAAGCTCAAACGCTTTCTGGTGTGTGAATCTGCCGACGGAAAGAACGGATTTTTTGGACAAATCAAAGCCCTCGGGGCTGTCTTTTTTTGCCTGAGCTTTTACAAACTCAGCCGAGAGAATGTTTTCGATTGTTATGACTTTGTCGCTGAGTGAGGGATAAACTTTTCTGAATGCTTCGCCGACCTCGTCCGAAACACCTGCAATTTTGTCAAAGTGTTGCCAGATTTTTTCGTCCCTTGCAAAGTCCATTTTTGCAACAGTGTAGTCGGTGTGAATCCAGGCGATTTTTTTGTCCGCTTTTACTTTTTTTGCGGCATAATCGTGCGGCCACATAAAGCTGATTGCAACGTCATATTTTTTCTTCTGTGCAGGCATATTTCTTACACAGCTTCTCCAGTAAGCGGAGAGAAGCGCAAAGGTTGCGCCGTCGTCACTGCCGTATTTTTTCGGCACGGTGATGCGGTTGATTGCGCGCTTTATGCCGATAACGGGTGCGGATTTGATTGCCGCGGATATGGGCAGGGTCATCGCGGCGCAGGGTTTCATTTCGGGCAGAATGTTACAGCGCTTGTCAACAAGCGGCAGTAATTCTCCGCTAACGCTGAAAAGCAGCAGGTCAACGTCGTATCGCTCATAGTCAAGCTCACCGAGCAGACCGAGCAGGCTGCGTTCAATTCCGCCTATTTCCATTCCGCCGCTGATTATCAGAAGCTGTTTTTTCATATTACTTTCCTCTTCTGAAAAAGTTTACGCCGAGGTATCTGTGCAGGATTCTTGTTATGCGGTTGCGGATGATGTCTTTTTTGCTCATCCAGCTTTTGGCATACCAATGAATTGCACAGGTGTTTTCTGTTTTGCTCATAACGCCCGTAAGGTCGTCAAACGGGCAGAAATAATCGCGGGGGAATACAGAAAAGCTGTCGCATTTCTGTACCGTGCCGTCGTCTTTTTGCAGACCGTGATTTTTGAGTGT
>JAFOBC010000087.1 GCA_017382015.1 Clostridia bacterium | reverse complement strand
GAATGCCGTCCTTGCCGTCTAACCTTATGCCGCTGTTTCGATTTTTCGTCACTTCGATAACGCTCTGATACTGACTGTTGTCGCTCTCGCCGCCGTTGTATCGCTTGTAGTTCATAATAACGTCAGCCAGATTGCCGATGTTCGACGTGCCTGCAATAGCGTCATTGCCTCCTGAGCCGTTCTTCCTCGGGTGGCATATCAGCAGGATAATGACGTTATATCTCGTCGCGTACTGCTTCAGTGCCTTGACGAATGCCGTCTGTGAACGGTACAAATCTTCGCTCATATCATCATCGAGAGCCGTCATAAGGTTATCTATCAGAATGAACCGCACGCCATAACGGCAGATAACTTGCTCGGTAATCTGAAGCACTCCCTGCGGTTCGTTCTCGTCGGCGATGTAATCATTGTCGTACACATACAAGTTTCCACGCAGCCAGCTGTCTATCTTCGGGATTGCCGCTCGGTTGAGGCTGTGTTCAATGTATCCGTAGTCCGTCGGATTGGAATCAATATTCTCACGCCCTGCAATTTGCAGATACAGCCAGTTCTTGAACTGGTAGTCGGGGAGCTCGCCGCTGTACGCAAAAGCTTTATACCCTTGTTCTACTACGTTAGCCAGTATCTGAGAGGCGAACGTCGACTTTCCTTCTCCTGCCTTGCCTTGCAAAATAATGAGCTGACCCATACGCATACCGCCGAGCAGGACCTTGTCAACGTCAAATATCCCGACCTTGACCTTCTCAAACTCTCGGTTGTCGCGCTGAACTACGTCTGCGATATCCTTGATTGCGTTAATTTTCTTGATTTCCGCATTCTCCACCGCCTGCCGTAGCTGCTCTCTGCCGTATTTCCGAAGTATGTCGTTTGCGTCCTTCTCGCCGAGGTAGTCCATCATGCGAACCACCTTGATGCGCTTTCCCGCAAATTTCGTCGAGATGCCGTCCACAAGTGTGATTTTGCCGCGCTCGCAGTCGCCGAAGATAACAATCTCGTCGAATTTGCTTACCCAGTCATAACAATGCTCTATCCACGTGAAGCCGTTTGCACCATTCGGCACGCTCACAGCGTTATCAATGCCGCTCTCTGCGAGGCTTAGACTGTCGAGCTGCCCTTCTGTTATAACAAGCCGTGTGAAGTCCTTGCACTGAGTTATTCCGAACAGAACAGGCTTGCTGTCCTTCTCAAACCATTCCTTCGAGGCTTTCGGCTCGCGTTTCTTCTTCTCAGCCGTGAACTCACTGTCGCGGTACTTTGCCCCGACAAGCTTGCCGTCTACGTCGTAGAAGGGAAAAACTATCACGTTTTCACGCTCAATCTGAGTTGTTATGTTATATTTTCGGGTGATTTTTTCGGATATGCCCCTCGACTTCATAAACTCGACTGCTCTGTCCTTTGACACAATAGGCTTCTGCGGGAACTTTTTGTATTGTTTCTTTGCCGTGTAATACGGGAGCTGATAATTGAAGTCTCGGCAAAGCTGAACGAAATGCCCCTGCCGTCCGCAGCTTGACCGCTGACATATATACGCACCGCTCTCAATGCTTATACTGAACGTGTACAAGTCTTGGTGATTGCCGCCGTTGCAATAAGGGCATTGCTTGAACTCGAGCTCCTTGCCGCGCTCTCTTGTCTCCGAGCCGATGAACTGCACAAATGAATAGAGGTCTTCTTTGTTGTACTCGTAGCTCAAAAGTCATACCCCATTTCATCGAATCGTTTCAGCTCCTGCTTCTTGAAGCCGTCCTCGCCGCCCTCAGAGGCGGCAGAGGCGGCGGAAGGGCTCGGAGAACTATCGGCTTCGGAGAAAGTTTCGGCGGAATTGCTTCTTTTCTTCTTTTCTTCTTTATAATACGTAGTATTATATTCTTTAGTAGTTGCCGTTTCAGTGCCCGACTTCGGGCCGACTTCGTGCCTTTTTGGTGCCGCACTTCGTGCCCCCTCTTGATATTTTTCAAAGTTATTTACCGATATTATGCTGAATCTCGGGAATCTCAATCGTGCCACACATCGTGCCTTTTCGAGTTTCTCAATCGTGCCTCTAACCTGCCGTTTTGTGAGCCCGACTTCTTTTGCAAATTTCTCATAGCTTATCACACGGCTGCCACGCTTGATTGAATAGCCTTGCCATATTTTGTCTTCATAGTTGACGGTAAGCAGAAGCTGAATGAATATGAGCCGTGCGTTGACATCTGAAAACAATTCCCAGTCAAGGATATTGCGGTAAAGCTTGATATATCCTTTACTCTTGCCCATTTTTCTCGCCCCCCTTCGCCAGAATCTGAATTATCCTCTCGGCGGTCTGCTCTTTGCGGCAGAACTGCCACTCCACGCCGTATCGCTCGGTCATTGTCCGCATTATAACCTCCAACTTCTGCGAACTGAGCGGCGGCTTCTTCGGGATTTTTATCCCGAGCATCTTGTCCTTGAGCTGCGCCCCGTGAACCATGTACCACTTGTCAGCCCTCGGATTTCGCCACGTGTGAACGGCATCGAGAGAGGATATTGTCGGCTCTTCGACGAGAATAATGAGCTGTATGCCGCTTTCCTGAGCTCTTATGCATTCGGCTCGGAAGCGTTCATGTGAACTAACAACGCAATTATAGACTTCATCAAGTCCGTATTTCTTGTCAATGCAGAGAAGTCCGTTCGATATATCCATATAGTCGCCAACGAACATCTTACTTCTCACGGTCTTAATCCCATGTTCTGCGAAATACTGCTCGATATGGCTGTTTTTCTGCTCTCTCGTATCAATCTGTATTATCACGGTATCACCTCACTTTCATACAGATTGATTGATAACGGATTAGAACGGTATTTCTCCAACCTGAAGCTCTTCGTAGTTGTTCTCTTCCTTTGTCTGCTCCGCATCGGCGAGCTTGTCCTTGTCTTCGTCCTTCAGCTCTTTGACTGTGAGCTTGAGGTCGTTGTACTTGCCAGCGCGGATATCACGAGCGTTCACGACTGATTTTACGTATATGCGCTCCTTGCACTCGTTATCCTTGTTCAAGAACTGCTCATAATTGAGTATCAGTCCGATGTATTTGCCCTTGAGTGCCTGCTCGTCCCAGTTCCACTTGAAGCCGTCGTTGGTCTTCTCCACGGCTTCTGTAAAGCCCTTGAACATTCCGAGAGCCTTTTCCTTGTAGGAACGGTAAAGAGTGCCGCCCCAGAAGCCTGCACGCTCCTGAGTGTCGAGCCACCAGTTCTTATACTTACCGTCTGCGATGTCGTACTCGATTTTCAGATACTCTCTGTCGGGCACGTCCTCAACGGACCTGATAACGCATATGTAAGCGCCTGCCGGCAGCTTGTCGAACTCGCCGCCGCTTGCCTTTGTGTCATTCCACTTGTTCTGATTAATCTTTTTCATTTGATTCATTCTCCTTTTCGGTAATTTCGTAGTAATTGCGGATTGTATCGTCAACGAGCTTCAGATCGTTGTCGATTTCCTTCTGAAACATATCCATAGGGGATTTTGCGGTTGTGCAGCCGTCCGACTGCGTGATGAATTCGTGACTTATGCCGTCCGTTGTGCAGAAGAGCACGATAGAAAACAAGCCCTCAACGGTCAGCTTCTCATCGAGCATTTTGCCGATAGTCTTCGCCTTGATTTTGCCCTCTGTCGTTGTCTCGGTATGGTGTAAGAAGTACACGATAACATCAGGTGGCGTTCGATTGATAACGAACTGAATGAGATTGTAGAAATTCAGCGCCATATCGGTGAATTTCTGATAGCCAGTCTCCTTCGCCTTGCCAAACATATCAAAGCATAACAGATACTGTGAATCATCAATCGCGTATCTTTTCAGCTTCGGCTCGGATAAGCCTTTTTCTATCAGCTTGTACGTAGCTCCGTCAAGCTTCGGTAACTTCTTCCGAAACGGCAACGGCTTTGAAGCAACGTTAAAAATACCGATTTCGTCAGGCGAGAAATTACGCAGGCTCGCTGACTTACCTGAGCCGCTTTCGCCTAATATCAATACGGGGATTCCCACATTTTTCACTCCTTTACTTGATTATCGTGCTTGTCCTCTCTATCAGCTCCGCGCCGCTGACCGCTTCTCCTGACTTGATAGCCGCTGAGATATCTGCACGGCACAGCGTTCGTTCCACCTTGAAAAATCTCTCCGGAATAGCCGATTCATCGGTTATACTCACGGCTTTCGCAGTACGGTATGATACCGACAGCCGCGGAGTTTTGAATTTCTCACCTTCAAGAGCCGATGTGAGATAGAGCTTCAGACTTTCGGCTTTTTTCTCAGCGGCTTCTCGACGCTTCTTCAAGTTCATCTCTTCCGCTCTGATCGCCGTTGCTTCTGCGTTCAAGTCCTTTATCCATAAGCCGATATTCTCTATCTTGCTGTCACGCTCCATTGCGAGTATTTCGAGCCGTTCTGCATCAACTTCACCTGTCTCGGCATCTATGCAGCCAAGAATAGCCGCGTTAATATCATACAGATTCACTATTCACCTCTCCTTTCAGCTGTGCGAGCACATCGCGGTACTGCGTCGGGGCTATCGCCTTGACAGCCGCTGCGATGATGGTATCATCGAATTCAAGTTTGTGAGTATACTTGTTCCATTCAGCCGTTGCAAGTATCATGTCTATTAATATCTGTAATGCTGTACATTCATCCATTTGACATTTCTCTCCTTTTCGTGTGTAATGTTGGTGGAATATTATTTTTTTGCTCCCTTCGGGGAGCGTTTTCTTTATATCATACTGAGCTGTCCGTCTGGTGATATCATCACCTCCGCATCGTACTCGTTCTCGAGCTCTGTGCCTGTCAGATCTACGAGGTTTCCCATATCGTCATAAGCACACGGGCGGTCTCTGAGGAGCCTGTCAGTGCTTCCGAAGCGCTCTATCATTCGAGCCTTTGTTCCGTCGTCGGTAAAGCTGTCAAGGATATACTTGTTTTTCTTGATGCGGAAAAGCTTGTACAGTTCGTCCGCGTAGCCGAAGTGCTTCATACAGCTCTCCCACGCCTTCGGGTGAGTCTGCCGCAGGATAGAGAGGTGGTTGTCCTTGAACTGGATATCAGTACCGCACATAATACAGCCGTTGCGCTTGATGCACTGAGTTGTTCCGTCCTCGGCGGTGTAGGTCATATCGTAGAGTGGCGAATACTCGCAGTTATGAAGGTGGATATATTCCCACACATCATCGTCTGTCCATAGAGCTATCGGGTTGACGTGGAAGAATCCGTTTTTATCGCCGTTGATGTGCGGTCTGTGGCTCTCGAAGATATGTCCTCGGGTTGCTATACTGGTAAGACGTGAGCGACTCTCCGCCGCCATAAGTCCCTTAACGATAACATCGACATTGAGTTCAGCCTGCATACGTTCTGACGGCTCTTTTTTGAGCAGCTTGCAGCAGTGCTGAGAGAACTTGCACTCCCTGAGAATATCGTAGTATTCTTTCAGCTCTTCCTTGCCTGTGACCGATGCCGAATACTTTAGGAAGCACTCGATATTAATACGGTGCGCATCGAGCTTGCTTGTAGCTTTGCCGAGTAATGGTGCGCCGTACTGCTCCACACAATAAGCGAAGGTCTTTTTCTGACCCTTGAAGAAGCAGTTCCGATGATTCAGGTCATATCCGCGTTTCAGTGCCGCGTCGATAAGAGCTTTCTGCCCTTTGAGCTTGCCGTCAGGCTTTAAGATCTCATCAAGCGCGTTTTCTTCTTCAAGTTCTGCAACGATTTCTCTTGCAAAATCGTATCTCAGTTCATCTTCTTCAAGTCTTGATAGTTCCGTTTCGTGAAAACGTTCTCCGAAATGCTCCGCTCCGTATTTCCTCGCAAATTTCAAGCTTTCGGGAAATTCAATGCCCGTATTGCCGAAGATACATAATAAACGAGGAAAATACTCAGGGAGATATCTTTCAGCTAAATCGGCAACCACCTGCGAATCTTTACCGCCACTGAAAGCGAGTGCTATATTATGCTTGCTCAGCTCAAAAGCTCTTCTCAAAACCTCGACAGATATCTCAATTTTCGTTGACAGCGGCAGTTTTTGAAGCTCATATACTTCCTTGAACTTATAGCTGTCTCTTATATACTCAACGGCGTTCATGGTATCCTCCTTCTTCTCGGTTTGCAGATTTCGTTATAGTAGAAATCAAGCTCCTCTACGGTTTTTATCTTTTTTGCAAGCTGTTCAGCGGTTAGCTCTATAACTCTGTGTACAGGGTATGTTTCAGCCATCCAATTGAGCAGCGCAAAGATTTTCTCACGGTTCGTTACTTCCATACATCCTCCATAACTCTGTCCGGTTGTTCTGCACGCTCTGACGTGCGTTTAAAGCGGCGTATGCGCTCTTACGGTATTTCATACGCCTTTCAGCCTGCCGCTTGTTAGAAAGCCATTTACCGCGCTTATACAGCGTGTATCCGCAGTATGTTTCCACGTAGGTGAAAGCGGCAAGGGTAATAATAAATAATGCTGTTATCATTTTGTTGCTCCTTCTGTATGTTTTCTGACAATTTCATCCCAATCAAGCCCTTTTTCAACTGTGATGTGATGATATAACTGTCTCAGTGCAGCGCGGATATTCTTCTCATACTCCGCTTG
>JAFOBC010000086.1 GCA_017382015.1 Clostridia bacterium | reverse complement strand
TAGTAGCCGAGCATAACCGTGTCGCCCTTGATGCAGATTTCGCCTACGCCGTCTTCGTCCGGGTCGTCAATGCGCCAGTCGATACAGCGAAGCTTGATACCTGCTGTGTGGTAATCGTTTGCGGCGTCGTGGTTTGCGCAAACGAGGGGAGAGCACTCGGTGATGCCGTAGCCGTTGATAAGGCTGATGCCGATGTTGTCGAAAAATTCGCCGACTTCGGGGCGGATTGCAGCGCCGCCGCAGACTATCTTGCGAAGGTTGCCGCCGAAGTTTTCGTGAATTGCGCTGAAGAATTTTCTGCGCTTATCAATACCGATTTTGCGAAGCATATTGCTTGCTTTTATGAGAAGCTTGAACATTTCAGCCTTGCCCTGGTTTTCAATCTCTCTGGAGATTCTGCTGACAAAAAGCTCAGCAATTGCAGGAACAATGTAGATGTATTCGGGCTGATAGGTTTTGAGGTTTTTAAGTACAGCCTTGAGGTTTTCGTTGATGCAGAGTGTGGAGTGCTTATGGAAAGAAACAAGAAGGTCAGCAACGCTCTCATATGTGTGGCTGTAGGGGAGAAGAGAAAGACCTACGTTGAAAACTGTTGAAACCTGAAGACCGTAGCACACGCAGGAAACAAGGTTCTTTTCGCTGAGCATAACGCCCTTGGACATGCCTGTTGTGCCAGATGTATATACAAGCAGTTTCATTGCATTGGGGTCGCTTGTGCAGGCAAGATATTCGCTCTTGTCCATTTCTGCGCCTTGCTTGATTGCGTTCTCAAATGATAAGAAATCGCCGTCGTCTTCTGTGCGGTCGAAGCCGATGAAGTATTTGATATTGCTCAGCTCATCGCGGTACTCTGCAAGCATTTTCTCATAGCGCTTGTCGTAAAAGAGTACGGTTGTTTGGCTGTCACAGAGCAGGTGGCGGATGTCCTTCTCAGGGAGCTGTGCATCAAGCGGTACGTATACGCCGCTGCTGCGAAGTGCTGTAAAGTATGCTGTAATCCAGTTGACGCTGTTTGAAGCAAGGCAAGCTATTCTGCCTGCTGATTCACCTTTGGAGGTGAGGAATGCGCCGAGTGAGTAAACGCGGTCGATAAAGCTCTGATAGGTGAGACTTCTGATTTCATCTCCTACCTTATATTTGTAAGCGATTTTGTCTGCTGCCTCTTTGAGGGCAAGGTCCATCATTTCGCGGATGGAGGATACCATAGTTACATCGTAATAGCTGTAGTTTACTTTTGCCATTGTTTGCACCTTCCGTTTCTGAAGATTTGTTGCTAACGGTGACATTATTTTGCGCCGACGTTGCAATAATACTCCTTATCGTTTGTTAAGTCACCCTATTGGTGCGCAATTGCTTTCTACTGCTCTGTTTTGCTCGGGTAGAGTTGATGAAAATGACTCTACTCACGGTGGAAATCACGCAGAATCAAGGGGAAATGGGGTTGATTTTTAAAAAGTGATATGATATAATTAGCAACATTGAAACAAAAGGGTGGTGGTAATTTGACGGAAGAACAGCTCAGAAAAAACATAGCAAAGAACATAACGGAGCTTCGCAAGGCGTCCGAAATCACCCAGGCAGACCTTGCAAAACAGCTCAACTATTCAGATAAATCAATCTCAAAATGGGAACGTGGCGACGGTGTGCCCGACGTTATTGTTCTGCAGAAAATAGCTGATATTTTCGGCGTTACCATCAATGATATTATAAGCGACGAGAAGCCGAAGCTGCCGCGCAAAAAGCCCTACCTCACCAACCGTATTGTTATCCCGCTGTTGTCTGTCGGTCTTGTTTTTCTTATCGCCTCGATAGCGTTTTTTGTGCTTCGCATGATTGATGTCTGGGTCGATAAATCGGCGCTTCTTTTTGCTTACGCTGTTCCGATTGCGCTTGTTGTTCTGCTGATTTTCAGCGAGATATGGTGGGTGCTTACAGCACGTCTGATCACCCTGAGCGGCCTTATCTGGACGTTTTTTGCCTGCATCCGTCTTACGGTTGCCAACGAAGATATAAACTACATTTTTATTATCGCTGCGATACTTCAGGTTATCACAGTACTCTGGTTTGTAATGAGATATCGCTCCAGAATCCGCAAGAAGCAGGAAGAAAGAAAAAACAAAACAGAATAGTCTGATAAAGTAACAGCTTGCCGGCAAATTTGGCAAGCTGTTTTTTGTTCACTTTTCGTCTTATGACACAGCAAAATGCAAGTGATACAGAGTGACGGATTGCACTTGCGGAAAAAATCAGCATATAATGAAAATTTTACTTGACTATATATATAGCGGGTGTTATTATATATGCGTATTTTTATAATTTATAACATGGGAGAAAATGCTTATGTTTGAAAAAATCGACGCACAGTACAGCTTTAGTGCAAGCGAAAAAGAAGTACGTCAGTTCTGGAAAGAAAACCACGTCTTCGAAGAAAGCGTTAAGAAGAACGAGGGTAAGCCCGAGTTCACCTTTTACGACGGTCCGCCCACAGCTAACGGCAGACCTCACGTCGGTCACATCCTGACCAGATCTATCAAAGACCTTATTCCCCGCTACCGCACAATGAAGGGCTACCACGTTGAGCGTAAGGCCGGTTGGGATACACACGGTCTTCCCGTTGAGCTTGAGGTCGAGAAGGAGCTTGGCTTCAGCGGTAAGGCAGATATCGAAAAGTACGGCATTGTGCCCTTTATCGATAAGTGCCGCAAGAGCGTATGGAAGTATAAGGACCTTTGGGAAGATATGAGCGAGCGAATCGGCTTCTGGGCTGATTTCGATGAGCCTTATATCACATATGACAACAAATATATCGAGTCCGTATGGTGGGCATTCAAGCAGCTCGATGCAAAAGAGCTTCTCTACCACGGCCACAAGATTGTGCCTTACTGCCCCCGTTGCGGTACAGCACTCTCATCACACGAGGTTGCTCAGGGCTACAAGAATATCAAGACACGTTCCGTATTCGTACGCTTCAAGCTCCGTGATGAAGCAGATACCTGCTTCCTTGCCTGGACAACCACACCCTGGACTCTTCCTTCAAACGTCGGTCTTTGTGTTAATCCCGAGGCTGATTACGTTAAAATCAAGGCAGAGGACGGCAACTACATCCTTGCTCAGGCTCTTGTAGGCGGTCTCTTTGAGGAAGGCAAGTACGAGGTAGTTGAGAAGTATAAGGGTATCGACCTTGAGAATACAAAGTACGAGCCTCTTTTCCCGTACGTTAAGGATAAGTACTACGACAAAGCATGGTTTGTAACCTGCGACGGCTACGTTACACTCGACAGCGGTACAGGCGTTGTTCACATCGCTCCCGCATTCGGTGAGGATGACTCCCGTGTCGGCAAGAAGTACAAGCTTCCCTTCGTTCAGTTTGCTGACGAGCGCGGCTGTTTCCCCGAAGAGGTAACAGATTACGCAGGCCGTTTTGTTATGGACTGTGACCCGGATATCATCACAAAACTCAGCAACGAGGGCCCGCTCTTCAAGGTTCAGACCATCGAGCATCAGTATCCCTACTGCTGGCGTTGCGACAGCCCGCTTCTCTACTACGGCAAGCCCTCATGGTTTATCGCAATGAGCTCACTTCGTGACGAGCTTACTGCAGACAACTCATCCGTCAACTGGCTGCCCGAAACTTACCGTGACGGCCGTATGGGTAACTTTGTCAGCAACGTTATCGACTGGTCTAT
>JAFOBC010000085.1 GCA_017382015.1 Clostridia bacterium | reverse complement strand
GGTAAATAGCAGCTTTCAATTTCACGGGTACCAACTCTTGCTGTACCGCAGTTGATACCTCTTTCGGGCATTCCGTGAACACAGTAATGCTTGGGTTCGGAAATAACTGAATTTTTTGCAGAAATATCACCGTTCTGGTGTCCTCTGACTATGCCTACAGCCATTTTGGTTGATAGGCAGGTGTCTTCCCCGAATGTTTCTTCGGTGCGTCCCCATCTTGGATCACGAGCTACGTCAAGGTTGGGTGCAAGCACTTCATAAATACCAAGTGCTCTTGCTTCCGTCGCGATGATTCTTCCTGCTTGATAAGCGTATTCGGGCTCGAATGTTGCCGCCCATGCAGTAGGGATGGGGAGGATAGTTGCTCTTGTACCGCAAATTCCGTGTAGTGCTTCTCCTGTAAAAATAACAGGTATGCCAAGCCTTGAGTTTTCTATAAAGAATTTCTGAAGCTTGTTCATTACCGAGGGCACAGAGTAATTATCGTGCAGATAACCGAGTCCGTCGGGAAAATCTTCCCTTAACTTATCCCAGTCATAATCTGATGTCGGTGCTACTGAACATGAATCGTCAGGATCTTTATCTGTACAGTAATTATTACCGAATTTCATATCAAGCTGAGCTATCTTTTCACGCAAAGTCATGCGAGAAAGAAGGTCTTCCGCTCGTTCTTCGGGTGTGTATTTTGGGTCTTGGTAAATCAATTTATCTGACATAAGTAGTATCCTCTGTTACACAAATTTTTAAGATTATAGCATACAGTATCCGCTATTGCAACAGCATAGATGTTTTGTTTGACAAAATAAGGATATCGCTTTATAA
Source organism: Clostridia bacterium (assembly GCA_017382015.1). Taxonomy (GTDB): domain Bacteria; phylum Bacillota; class Clostridia; order Oscillospirales; family Acutalibacteraceae; genus UBA8612. Next base: position 9,226 of record JAFOBC010000085.1, on the reverse strand, counting down.
TTAACTCAGTTACTTGCAACGGGAGGTAAGAACTTTGAAAAAAGTAATTTCAATTTTAATGGTAGCTGTTATGCTCGCGAGTGCATTCTCACTTTCAGCGTTTGCCGCCGACGATGCGGTGCTCAGATTTGATGAAAACGGAGAATTTAAGATTCTTCATATTTCTGACGGGCAGGATGATTATCCCGCAGAAGAAAAAATGATGACTTATATAAATTATATGCTCGAGATTTATGAGCCTGATCTGGTTGTACTTGGCGGTGACAATTCAATAGGCCTTGCGGAAACAAAAGAGCAGGAGATTGCTGAATTAGTTAAGCCTTTTGTTGAACATCAGGTTTATTTCACTCTTGTTTTCGGTAATCATGATCATGAACAGGGTGTAAGTAAGGAAGAGCTTCTCGGTTATTTCCAGAAATACGGCGGAAAGTATTGTCTCGCTTACGATGCTGTACCTGAACTTCACGGTACAGCTAATCATAATCTTCCTGTTATGGCCAGCGACAGTGATGATGTGAAATTCAATGTATGGCTTCTTGATACGGGTTCTTATGTCTATGATGTAAATGATCCTGAAAAGAGGCTGGGCTATGATGCCGTAACTGCTGATCAGATTGAATGGTACAAAGAGACGAGTAAGGCTCTTGAGGCGGCAGAAGGTCAGAAAGTTCCTTCGCTTGTTTTTCAGCATATGGTTGTTGGCGAAGTATACGACGCTATGTTTCCCTCAGTTCCGTTTGAAATTCCCGAGTTAATTGAAAGTTATAATGGTAAACACTATCCTATTATTGCGCCTAACACAAGCGTCTTTTCCGGACACCTCTTTGAGCCTCCTTCACCCGGATATTACAACCACGGTGAATTTGATGCAATGCTTGAGAGAGGTGACGTGCTCGGAATTTATTGCGGACATGATCATATCAACACGTATGAGCTTGTTTATAAAGATATTGTTATTGGTAATACACCCGGTGTTACTCACCATGCATACGGTAATGAAATGACTCGCGGCAGTCGTCTGTTTGTAATCAACGAAAGCGATACTTCTGCTTTTACATCAAAGGTTATTACTTATAATGATCTTGCCCTTGCGAATGATGATTTCGCGGCTGCAGCAGGCATCGGCAAAGCAGAGGCTTTCTTCTGGGTGTTCATTTCCAATTTGCTTCTCATCCTTAAAAATGTTTCAGCGCTTGCTATTTTTACACTGGAATATTTCCTTAAATAATAAATTGGCCCTTGAGTTCAAAACTCAAGGGCTTTTTCATATCAATATAAAGTTCTCAATCCTTTGGGATAGTGGTCTTTTGCTTTGCCGCCACTTATTTTAGCTCCACCAACAGCACAGCCATCAACCATAACAACTGCCCAACCGTTTTCGCAGGTGGCGGATATTTCCTCACCGTGAAGATATTTTTTAATTTCTTCAGAATCAGCGGTGAGTTCTATTTTGCGTCTGAATAAATGTCCGAGCGACATAAAAAATTGATGATGCGGCAGAATGTAATTCTTTTTTATTTCGCCAATGTTAACGCCGCAGGCAAATGCGGTGCCTTTATTGACTGTAAAGTACGGTGCGAAGTATACAGGATTTCCGTTGTATATTGTCACGTTTTGTTTTTTGTACTCAATCAAAGTATCATCGAGAAAATCGAATACAGATTTGTCAACTTTAATCGGATGCTGAGTTATGGTAGGCTGTATATCTACGTCACAGTTGCCTGTTCTGTGAAGAACAGCCATAAATTGACCTTCGCCGGGCGATTTGTGCGGATAAAATCTTCTGCAATGCGTTATTACATCGCACTTGCAGCCATCAAATGCTATTCCGTCGGATGTGACTGACTTAATTTTATCAGTTACCGGAACAAGTTCAAAATCGTTATGGCGTTGAAGAAAGGCATCAACCGTCATTTCGTTCTCTTCGAGTGAAAATGTGCATGTGGCGTAGATTATATATCCATCAGATTTTAAGAGACTGATAGCATTGTCTAATATTTCAGCCTGTCTTTCTGCACATTTGTGAACGTTTTCAATGCTCCATTCTTCAATAGCAGTATCGTCTTTTCTGAACATACCTTCGCCTGAACAGGGGGCATCGACCATAATCAGGTCAAAAGCCGACGGGAACGTCGCGGCAAGTTTTGCAGTGTCCATACAGGTGATTACCGTGTTTTCAAAACCCATGCGTTCGATATTTCCGGTCAGGATTCTGCATCTTGAAGGAATAATCTCGTTAGAAACAAGAACGCTTTCTTTGTTCAGCTTATTTCTGAGCCGTGAAGTTTTACCTCCGGGTGCAGCGCACATATCAAGAACTGTCCATTCCGGATTGATTTCTATGCATTCTGCAGGTGCCATAGCGCCGGGCTCCTGTACATAAATTATACCCGCGTGATGATACGGGTGATTGCCGATTTTGTCGTAATCAAAGTAATATCCGCCATTAACATAGTTAATACTTTTTGTTGGAAACACGTTGATTTTTTCAAATTTCTCTACGCTTATTTTACCGGTATTTACTCTGAATGCTCGTATTGGTGATTCGTCCATTGATTTTTTGTAACTTTCAAACTCATCACCTAAAAGAGTTTTCATTCTCTTTTCAAATTCAACAGGAAGTTGTTTCATTTTCAATCACCGTTTAGATTTGTTTCAGCATAAAGCATGCACATTCCGACAGCAGTAATAGCTGCTGTTTCTGTTCGGAGAATTCTTTTGCCAAGCGATATAATCTTGCTGCCTTTATTTTTTGCAAGTTCTATTTCCGTTTCGTCAAATCCGCCTTCCGGGCCAATTAAAATAGCTACAGAGGTATTGGGCTTTATCTGCTTTAACGAAGAAATGGTAGCGGACATTCCGTCCTTGTTTTCGTACGGAACCAGAATCATATCTAATTCAGTCGCCAGGTTCAGCGCCTGCGCATACGATATTGTTTTATGTACTGTGGGCACAACGTTTCTTTTGCTTTGTTTTGCGGCACTTTCGGCAATTGTTTGCCAACGCTGCTGTTTTGCACTCTTTTTCTTTTCCTCCAGTTTTACTACACATCTGCTCATTTCAACCGGAATTATATCGGATACTCCGAGTTCAACGGATTTTTGTATAATCAGCTCCATTTTGTCGCTTTTTGGCAATCCTTGAAAAAGGTGTATTTTTATCGGCAACTCATTGTCTGTGTAGTTTTCTTCGGTAATAAGTGCAACTATGGCATCTGCCTCGATACTTTCCAATGTACAAAGGTTACTTTTTCCGTTACAGCTTACAAGAAAACTGTCGCCTTGTTTCATCCTCAAAACATTTTTAATATGGTTATAATCAGAACCTGTTATGAAATATCTGCTGTCGTTATAACAACTTTCATCAACAAAGAAATTAAACATCGACTCACATCCTTTCTAAGTATTATAGCAGACTTAAATTGCTATAACAAGATTGATTGATATTTTTATGCTTTTCGATTGAATTTTATAAGAAATGAGTGTATAATTTTTGGGTATTATAAGAGGTGATGTTGGTGGAAACTTTTTCTGTTAAACTTATATCTTACATAAAAATAGTTCTTTTGAGCATAGTGATTGGTGCTGTAGGAGGGGGAGTAGGTTCTCTGTTTTTCTACAGCGTTGAATTTGTAACTGAGCTGAGGGCGGAGAATAACTGGCTGATATATTTGCTGCCGGCTGTCGGTGTTGTTACGGCATCTGTTTATAAGTTAGCCGGTTTGAAAGGAATTTCAACCAATCGTGTGCTTGAAAGCGTACGTTCCGAATCGAGTGTACCTGCGCGATTGGCGCCTGTTATGTTTTTGTGTACTGCCATGACTCACTTGTGCGGAGGTTCAGCCGGTCGAGAGGGTGCTGCATTGCAGATTGGTGGCGGTATTGCTACATTCTTTTCCGACCGTTTCAAAGTTAATGAAAATACAAGGCGTACGCTGATTCAATGTGGTATGGCCGCATTGTTTTCGGCGCTTTTCGGCACACCGTTTGGTGCGGCTGTATTTGCGCTTGAGGTAGTATGTATCGGTCGTATTCGCATATGTGCTGTTGTGCCATGTGCGGTTTCAAGTGCAACCGCATATTTTATTGCGCATATTTCCGGTGTTACTGCAGAAAGGTTTTTATGTGAAACAATTCCCGGCTTTTCATTTGTTCTGGTGTTAAAAGTTCTGCTGATTGCAGTTCTTGCTTCATTGGTGTGCATGCTTTTTTGTAAACTGCTGCATGTATCGGAGCATTATGCTTTAAAATGGATTAAAAATGAGTTTTTACGAGCTTTTGTTTTGGGTATAATTATAGTAGTTATTTCGGTGCTTTTGGGAACATCGGATTATAACGGCGGAGGAATACATGTAATTTCAAGGATATTCACACATGGCGAATTCAGATATGAAGCTTTTGCAATAAAGATATTGCTTACCGTATTGACTGTTGCGGGCGGATATAAAGGCGGCGAAATTATTCCGTCCCTATTTATCGGTGCGACCTTTGGTGCTCTTTGCGGCTCTTTGATTGGTCTTGACGTTGCGTTTGCTGCCGCTTTGGGTGCTGTTACCGTGTTTTGCGGTGTTACTAACTGTCTTGTTGCATCAATTCTTATTTCAATTGAGCTTTTTGGTTTTTGGGGAGTAGGGTATTACGTTGTTTGTTGCATAATAAGTTTTGTCCTTACTAATAAGATTGGTATTTTCATACAAGACAGAATTTCGCTTTCGCAAGTCATTGAATTATTGAAAAACCGGAAAATGTAAATTATGGCATTTATGTTTTCTGAGTGATAATCGTAAAGTAATGCTTACAATATACTCCAATTGACTTTTTCTTAAACTTTTGTTATATTTATAAAGCAACAATAAGTGCGAAGGGAGAAGATGTACAAAATGAATAATTCTCAGAATAGCGCAAATGATATTCGTCCGTTTGGATGGCGAGATAAGTTAGGTTATGCAATGGGTGATATGGGCTGCGGATTTTCTTTCCAGCTTGTATCTACATTTATGCAGCTTTTTTATATGCAGTATATAGGTGTTTCCGAAGAAGCATATGCTGTTATCATTCTTATCTCTAAGCTTTTTGATGCAGTTAATGACGTTGTAATCGGTAACTTGGTTGATACGAAGCGAATTGGTAAAAAAAGCAAGTATATGCCTTGGATTCTCCTTGGCGCAGTTACACTTGTAATTTTTAACGTTATGATTTTTGCACCGGTAAAAGACTTTGGTTACTTAGGAAAATGTGCTTGGTGTCTCGGTTCTTATTGCTTGTGGTCTATTGCATATACAATGGTAAACGTACCTTACGGTTCGCTTCACTCAGTTATCACAAACAATCCCCAGGAAAAAGTTTCACTTTCAACTTTCAGAAGTATAGGTGCTGCTCTTCCTGCTATTGTTATGATGATTATTCTTCCGAGAATAGTCTATAATACTGTACAAAATTCTAACGGTGAAGAAGTTCAGATTCTTAAAGGTGAAACTCTTCTTCCTGTTGCGCTTGTGCTTTCAGTTGTAGCTATGGTAGTTCTTTGGGGCACTACTAAGCTTGTTAAAGAAAGAGTCAATCACTCATCATCCGCAAACGCTGTTGGCATTAAAGCAATGATTTCTTCAACCAAGTCATTCTTTACAAACCGTGCTATGGTTGGTGCAACAATTGCCTCTGTAGCTTCTGTTGCCCTTTTTAACTCCACTATGGCCCTTAACAATATGGTTTTCCAGTATTTCTTCAGGGATACAGATAAAATCAGTATTGCTATGGTAGGCAGTTATGCGCCGATGATTATCTTTATGATTTTTATGGGTAAGCTGACAAATAAGTTTGGTAAAAAAAGCGTTATAGTAAGCACAATGCTTGTTGGTGCGCTTTCGGGTGTTGCTGCAATATTTATACCGATTACACCCGACTTTACCGGTATGATTATATACATTGTTTGCCTTATGGGTCTTAACCTTGGTAATGCCGGATTCCAGATTTCTGTATGGGCAATTATAGCTGATTGTATTGAAGTCAGCTACAGAAAAACAGGCAAGAGTGAGGAAGGCTCGTTGTATGCTATTTATTCGTTCTTCCGTAAGCTTGCTCAGGGCATCGGTCAGGCTGTTGTTGCTCTTGGTCTTGGTGCTATCGGATTTGTTGAGGGTGAGAATGCTGTACAGCCCGAATCTTTCGGTTCCGACGTAAAATCACTTTATTTCATTGTTCTTGCAATCGGTTCACTTGTTGCTTTCCTTGCGATGAAGTTTATCTACAATATCGGAAGAAAAGAAGAGCTTGAGTTTGCTAAGCAAATTGAAAACGACTAAGTTTTAGTTATTGAATTAACGGGCATCTCGTCTTTGGGTGCCCGTTTTTCTTTTTTTGATTTAATGATGGGTAATATTACATAAAAAACAACGCTAATTTTTGGCGCGTTTTCGGTAGATTCTTTTAAATAATTATTGAAAATATTATACTTGTATGTTAAAATTATACAAAAGTTTTATAGGAGGAATATTAATATGTCATTACCTGTTGCATTACAGCTTTATACATTGCGTGACGAGATGCAGGCTGATTTTGAAGGTACTTTGCGTAAAGTTAAGGAGCTTGGATACGCAGGCGTTGAATTTGCAGGCCTTTTTGATTATTCGGCTGCTCAGGTTAAATCTCTTTGTGATGAGCTTGATCTTGTTCCCGTTTCAGCTCACGTTCCGCTTGACGATATGGTTGCGGATCCCGTCGGTGTGCTTAAACCTTACGCTGAAATTGGCTGTAAATACGTTGTTGTACCGTATCTTACAGAGGAGAGGCGTCCCGGTACACCTGGTTGGGCGCAAACTATTGAAGATATTCGTATGACTTGTCAGGCTGCAAAAGATCTTGGTATGACAATGCTTTATCACAACCACGATTTTGAGTTTATCAAGGTGGATGGCGAGTATGCACTTGATATACTCTATGCTTCAGTTTCTGCTGATCTTCTTCAGACCGAACTTGACACCTGCTGGGTCAATGTAGGCGGTGAAGATCCTGCAGCATACGTCGTTAAGTACTCCGGTCGCGCACCCATTGTTCATCTTAAGGACTTCGTTATGAAGGGCAAGGGCGGTAAGCTTTATGAGCTTATCGGTATTGATGATGATGAAGACACTGCAGAGGAAGGTTCATTCAGTTTTGCTCCTGTCGGCAGCGGATGCCAGGATATGCCTGCGATTCTGAAGGCGAGCGTTGAAGCCGGTGCTGAATGGGTTGTTGTTGAGCAGGACAGACCTGCAGACGGTCAGACACCCATCGAATCAGCTGAAATCAGCCGCGAATATCTTAAAACACTCGGTTGGTAAAATAGGTAAATAAACCGCGTTAGCGGTACATTATTAAAAAGTGAGGTTACTCAAATGGCAAACGCAATTCTTGATAAATTCAAGGAAGAAGCAGTAGAAACAAAAACATACGATGCTGATAAGAAAAACAAAGTCGGTATTATCGGTACCGGTTGGATTGCTGAAGCTCACCTTAAAGCTTATCAGCAGTGTCCTGATGTTCAGTTTGTAGGTATGGCTGATCTCGTACCCGGTAAAGCTGAAGCATTCTGTGATCAGTTCGGTGTTGATAAGACAGGCATCAACTTTTATAACAGCCACAAAGAGCTTATCGACAATGAAGAGCTGGATTGTGTAAGCGTATGTACATACAATGCAACACATGCAGAATGCACCATATATGCTCTCGAGCACGGCGTTAACGTTCTTCTTGAAAAGCCTATGTGCGTTACTCTGGAAGAAGCTGTAGCTATCTGCAAGGCAGAAAAAGCCAGCGGCAAGGTGCTTTCAATCGGTTTCCAGCCCAGATTCGATCCCAATATGCAGATGGTTAAGAAAATTGTTGAATCCGGCGAGCTTGGTGAAATTTATTATATCCAGACTGGTGGCGGACGTCGCAGAGGCATCCCGACTCCCTTCGGCACATCCTTCATCGAGAAAGAGACAGCTGGTCTTGGTGCTTTGGGCGATATAGGTTGCTATTCTCTTGATATGGTTCTTAATGCAATCGGTTATCCGAAACCGCTTACTGTTTCAGGCTACAAGTCCGATTTCTTCGGCAAGAGTACAAAGTACTCAAATAAGCCCGAATATGCTGATATCTTTGGTGTTGACGATTTCGCTGCAGGTTTTGTTCGCCTTGAAGGCGGAATTATCCTTGATTTCAGAATCGCCTGGGCAATGCACCTCGATACTTCCGGAGATACCATTATCCTCGGTAAGCACGGCGGTCTTCGCATTCCTTCAACAGAGTGCTGGAACGGCAGCATCGGTGGCCCGATGACAATTTACCACGATGTTGCAGGCAAGCAGGTTGAGACTGTTATTCCTGAACTCGACAATCCGTATGACAATTTCTATCTCAAGATTCGCTCTTTCCTTGATGCTTCAATGAATGGTGGCGAGCCTCCCGTACCCTCAAGCCAGATTATTTATAATCAGGCGATTATCGATGGTATTGCTAAGTCAGCTGAACTTGGTAGAGAAATTGAAATTGAAATTCCTGAAATCTGATTTGAATTAATTTTTGTCTTGGCGTGTCTTAAGGCACGTCAAGACTATGCCTTTTGTGCAGATGTTTATCTGCCTGAAAGGGATAAAATTTAAGGAGATGATTTTAGTGAGTGAAATTAAAGTTGGCGTTCAGCTCTTTACACTTCGTGACTATATCAAAAACTACGAGGATACAGATAAAACGCTGGCGTATCTCAAAAACAATCTCGGCGTTGATGTTGTGCAGATATCTGCAATAGGCGATTTTCCTGCTGAGCAGCAGGCTGAGCTCATAAAAAAATACAATCTTGATGTCTGTGTAACACATAAGCCCTGGACAAGAATAGCAGATGACCTTGATAAACTTATTGATGAGCATATTATGCTCGGATGTGATCAGATTGGTCTTGGCTGTATTCCTGATGAATACCGCGTTGATCTTGCTTCTGTGCGTGAGTTTGTCAGGCTGGCTAATGAAGCAGGCAAAAAGATGAAAGAAAAGGGGCTTACCTTTGCTTATCATAATCACGCACTTGAATTTGCTCGTCTTGAAGACGGCAGAACAATATTCGACGTTCTTATCGAAGAAACAGATCCTGAAGTTTTCTTCTTTATACCGGATACATACTGGATTCATATGGGCGGTGTTAATGAAGCTGATTTTCTTCGTAAGCTTAAAGGCAGAGTTAAGGTTTGTCACTTTAAAGACTGGAAAGT
>JAFOBC010000084.1 GCA_017382015.1 Clostridia bacterium | reverse complement strand
TAGCGCTCAAGGAAGAAGTAGAGCGGCTTTTCACCAGTGCAGCCGTTTTCATCCATGAGTACAACGTTTGAGGGTGTATCATTGCTTGCGCAGGCGGCACCCTTGCTGCCGAATACTTCAACTCTCTGGTCGTAGCCGTAAGCAGCGCGGCGGCAGTTATCGATAACGCCGATAGCGCCGTTTTCAAACTTGAGTGAGATAACAGCTGTGTCAACATCGCCTGCTTCGCCGATTGCGGGGTCAACAAGGCAGGTTGCGTTTGCATAAACCTCTGTGATGGGGCTGCCTGCCATAAAGCGTGCCATATCGAAATCGTGTATTGTCATATCAACGAACATACCGCCGGAAACTGCAGCGTATTCTGCTGAGGGCGGCTCGGGGTCGCGTGATGTGATCTTGATAACCTCAACGTCGCCAACCTTGCCGTCGTTGATCATCTTGCGGATTGTTGAGAAGTTGTGGTCAAAGCGGCGGTTGAAACCTACCTGAAGCTTAACGCCTGTTTCTTTTACTGTGTCGATAACAGCCTGAACCTTTTCGGGTGTAAGGTCAACGGGCTTTTCGCAGAAAACGTGCTTACCTGCCTTTGCAGCGGCAATAGCGATGTCTGCGTGTGTATCTGTTGAGGAGCAGACAAGAACTGCGTCAATATCCTTATCCTCAAGCATATCTACATAGCTGTCGTAAATCTTTTCGATGCCGAGCTCATTGCAAAGAGCGGGGAGATGGTCTTTGTAAACGTCTGTGATGCCGAGAACTTTTGCTGTGGGTACTTTGTAGCAGATTGACTGAGCATGAAGCTTGCCGATTCTGCCTGCGCCGATGATGCCGATGTTGAGTTTTTTCATGTTGATAACCTCCGTTGGAGTTGAATTTTAAACATAAGAATTATAACACTATAAAATCAAAAAATCCAGTTGAATTTATTAAATATTTATAATTTATTTACTTGTAAAGTCAGTTGTTATAGTGTATAATAAAGAAATTAAAATAGGGCTTTATGTCCGTTTTGGAGGTAACGTTTTGGTTCAGTCAGAATTGCGACGTTTTGACGTGCCTTTTGAGCAGATTTCAAAACAGCGCGAATACGTTGCGTTGGCAAAAACAGTACTTGAATCGAGAATGGGCGGCAAACCCGCCAGAGCATATGTGCATACGTTCGGCTGTCAGGGCAATGTGTCGGATAGTGAGCGTCTCAAGGGCTGGCTTTCGCAAATCGGTTATACGTTCACCGATGATATAGAGTCTGCCGACCTTGTACTTTACAACACTTGTGCTGTGCGTGAACATGCGCACGACCGTGTTTTCGGCAACGTCGGCGCTCTCAAGCCGATTAAGGAGAAAAATCCGGGTATGATAATCGTGCTTTGCGGATGTATGATGCAGCAGGAGCACGTATGGCAGAAAATCAGAAAAAGCTATCCGTACGTTAATCTTGTTTTCGGTACACATTCGCATCACCGTCTGCCCGAGCTTCTTTACAACGTACTGCGCGGCGGCAAGCGCGTGTTTGACGTGTTTGATACCGAAGGCTTCATAGCCGAGGGTATGCCTGTTCACCGTGACGGCACTTTCAAGGGCTGGCTTCCCATAATGTACGGCTGCAATAATTTCTGCAGTTACTGTGTTGTGCCCTACGTCAGGGGCAGAGAGCGCAGCAGAAAGAGTGAGGACGTGCTTGCAGAGGCAAGAGAGCTTATAGCGTCAGGTTGTAAAGATATCACGCTTCTGGGTCAGAACGTAAACTCATATAACCGCGGCAGTGACGGTATGAGTTTTGCTCAGCTTCTTCGCGAGATAAATGCAATTGAAGGTGATTTCAGAATCCGCTTTATGACTTCGCATCCCAAGGATTGCACCTTTGAGCTTCTCGATGCAATGGCTGAGTGCGACAAGGTAAGCAAGCATCTTCATCTTCCTTGTCAGAGCGGTAATGACCGTGTGCTCAGGGAAATGAACAGGGGATATACAAGAGAGAAATATCTCTCGCTTGTCAGCTATGCCCGCAAGGTTATGCCCGATATAAGCCTTACAAGCGACATAATCGTTGGTTTCCCCGGCGAAACTTACGAGGAATTTAAAGACACGGTGTCACTTATAGAAGAGGTTGGATTCACTTCACTCTTTACGTTCATTTACTCGCCGCGTGAGGGCACAAAGGCTTCCGCAATGCCCGATCCCGTAAGCCGTGCGGATAAGGGCAAATGGTTCCGTGAGCTTACCCTGGCACAGGAGGCTATAGCCTCAAAAAGATGCGCCGCTATGATAGGCAAAACCTACCGCGTGCTTGCGGAGGAATGCAGCGACGGTATGCTTTCGGGCAGAACGGACGGCAGCGTTATGATTGACTTCCCCGGCGATGAATCGCTTGTCGGCTCTTTCTGTCAGGTCAAGGTTACTTCAGCGCGCAACTGGACTCTGTCCGGCGAAATAATCGGTTAAAACCCGTAAGGGATTTATACAAATACATTTTTTCATTACTAGATTAGGAGACAAGAAAATGGACATCATCAAACTCACAAGAGAACTCGGTAAGGCTATCCAGGCAGACGAAAGATATGCAAAGTTCGTTGCTGCAAGAGAGACAAACGAGAAGGATGACGAGCTCAACGAGCTTATCGGCAAGATGCAGCTTATCCATATGAGCTATCAGCACGAGGCATCAAAGGAAGATGCAAACGAGCAGAAGCTTACAGCATACGAAGAGGAGTT
>JAFOBC010000083.1 GCA_017382015.1 Clostridia bacterium | reverse complement strand
GCCGCTGTTGCAGCGCTTGCCGCGTTTCCGGCGCTTTTCTTCATCAAGCTTATCCAGATAACAGTTGACCTCGGCTTTGTTGAAGGATATTTTCACGATTCATTTGCCGTTTATGATTTCTTCGACTTTATAAAGGACAAGAATATCGACTTTGATAAGGACTTCACCATTCCGGCACATCTGGCAGAAACGCTTGCCCCGCTCAAAGCACGCGCTATAACAGCACTCGTTTTCTTATGCCTTATGATTGTTGCCGTGCTTGCTGTGTTTGTATGCTCTGCATTCACAAATGCACGTAAAATCAACCTTTGTCTCTCCGTTTTCGGTGCAGTGTCCGTAGTCGGACTTATGGTATCGTTCAACAGTATGACTTCTCTCATTATTGACGGCACAGTCGGTCTTGACGCTATCATCAACGCAGTTCTTGCCGATACAGGCACAGTGCTCGGCTCACTTGCCTCGGGCTTTGGCCTTGGCGGACTTGTCGGCGTAATCGGTGAACTCAAAGCGCTTCAGCTCACATCCGCAACAATGGCTGTTTTGTTCCTGTTCATATTCATTGCAATATGGACAGCCGCATTTATTCTCATTGACCTTGACGAGTACAAAGCTCCCAAGGCAAAAAAGCAAACGAAAAAGAAACGTAAGTAAGAGGTGAATTCCTTGTCAGTATCCAAGGAAAATATTCGAAATTTTTCAATAATTGCCCATATTGACCACGGCAAATCCACACTTGCCGACAGACTGCTTGAGCTGACAGACTCCGTTGCAAAGCGCGATATGACATCTCAGCTTCTGGACAATATGGATCTTGAACGTGAGCGCGGAATTACAATCAAGGCTCACGCAGTTAAACTCAACTACGTTGCAAAAGACGGTCAGGAATATGAGCTCAATCTCATCGACACCCCCGGTCACGTTGACTTCAACTATGAGGTTTCACGTTCGCTTGCAGCGTGTGACGGCGCAATACTCATCGTCGATGCTTCACAGGGTATTGAGGCACAGACACTTGCCAACACCTACCTTGCGCTCGACCATGACCTTGAGCTTGTGCCCGTAATCAACAAAATCGACCTTCCTGCCGCTGACCCCGAAAGAGTTGCGGCAGAGGTTGAAGATATTATCGGACTTGACTGCTCAAATGCACCGAGAGTTTCCGCAAAGACGGGCGAAAACGTTGAGCAGGTGCTCGAGCGTATCGTGCAGGATATTCCTGCGCCTACCGCTGACGAAAACCTGCCCCTGCGTGCGCTTATCTTTGACTCAATTTACGACAGCTACCGCGGCGTTATCGTTTACGTCAGAGTTATGGACGGCAAAATCAAAGCCGGCGATACTATGCGTATGATGGCAACCGGCGCACAGTTTACTGTTGTTGAGGTAGGCTATATGCGTGCGACCTCACTTGAGCCGACAAAAGAGCTCACAGCGGGCGAGGTTGGCTATATTACTGCCTCCATCAAAACCGTAGGCGATGCACGCGTCGGTGACACCGTTACCACAGCCGAAAACCCTGCAGCCGAGCCGTTGCCCGGCTATCGCAAGGTAAACCCGATGGTATTCTGCGGCGTCTACCCTGCTGACGGTGCGGATTACGAATCGCTTCGTGATGCGCTCCAGAAGCTCCAGCTCAACGATGCCGCTCTCTCATATGAGCCTGAAACATCAGGCGCTCTCGGCTTCGGCTTCCGTTGCGGCTTCCTCGGTCTGCTCCATCTCGAAATCATTCAGGAGCGTCTTGAGCGTGAATACAACCTCGACCTGGTTACAACCATACCGAGCGTTGTCTACAAGATTCACACATCGGACGGCTCAATACTTGAGATTGACAACCCGACCAATTACCCCGACCCTGCGATTATCACAGCCTGCGAAGAGCCTATGACAAACGCTCATATCTATGCGCCCACAGAATACGTAGGCGCAATTATGGAGCTTTGTCAGGACAGACGCGGCACGTTCAAGGATATGTCTTACATCACCCAGGACCGTGTAGACATCCACTATGAGCTTCCGCTCAACGAAATTATCTACGATTTCTTTGACACGCTCAAATCACGCACAAGGGGCTACGCATCATTTGACTATGAGATTTCGCAGTATCAGCCCTCAAAGCTCGTCAAGCTCGACGTACTTCTCAACGGCGATGTAATTGACGCGCTCTCATTCATCATCCATTCCGACAAGGCTTACGGCAGAGCACGCAGAATTGCAGAAAAGCTCAAGGACAATATTCCGCGTCAGATGTTTGAAATCCCGATTCAGATTGCAATCGGCGGTAAGGTTATAGCACGTGAAACGGTAAAGGCAATGCGCAAGGACGTTCTCGCAAAGTGCTACGGCGGCGATATCACACGAAAGAAAAAGCTGCTTGAAAAACAGAAGGAAGGTAAAAAGCGTATGCGCCAGTTCGGTACTGTCGAAGTACCGCAGGAGGCGTTTATGGCTGTACTCAAACTCGATGATGACAAATAATCCGAAAGGACTTTATATCCACATCCCCTTCTGCCGCTCAAAATGTCCTTACTGCGATTTTTTCTCAATGGCTGTCCCGCAGGCTGATGACAACGATATGTTCCTTATGTATGCCGGCACAGTGCTGCAGTGGATTGAAAGAATAGACCCCAAGCATCTGCCCGTGTCGTCAGTCTATTTTGGCGGCGGCACTCCGACACGCTTGCGACCGGAAACGTATTTCCATATTATCGACCACATTGATCACACAGATGACTGTGAAATTACGCTCGAGTGCAACCCGTACGATTTGGCATACTACTGGAATCCTGACGGCTTACGCCAGCTTGTTGATGTAGGACTCAACCGTATTTCAATGGGTATGCAATCTGTTGTTGACAGTGAGCGCAAAGCCCTCGGCAGACGCGCAACTGCAGAAGACATAAAAAAAGCTATCGGCCTTGTCCGTTACGTCGGAATAGAAAATCTTTCGCTTGACCTGATGCTCGGAATACCCGACCAGACTATTGACAGTCTGAAAAGAAGCATCGATTTCTGTGCAGAAAACGGCGCAAAGCACGTAAGCTGTTATATGCTCAAAATCGAGCCGGGCACACCTTTCCATAAAATTGAGCAGCAGCTCAACCTGCCCGACGAGGACGAGTGTTGCGATATTTACCTTGCAACCTGCGAGCTGCTTGACGAATACGGCTACAAACAGTATGAGATTTCCAACTTTGCAAAGCCCGGCTTCGAAAGCAGACATAATCTGCTTTACTGGGATTGCCGCGAATATATCGGCATAGGCCCCGGCGCACACTCATTCCTTGACGGAAAACGCTTTTACTACGAGCGCGACATACTCGACTTCATCAACAGCAGAAGACCCGTTTATGATGGAGAAGGCGGCAGCTTTGAGGAATACGTTATGTTGCGCCTAAGGCTGACGGAAGGTCTGCGCAACAGCCTTGTCAACGAGCGCTTCGGTTTTGATATACCAAAGGATATGTTTGACAGAGCGAGAGTTTTTGAAAAGGAAGGGCTTACCGTTGTGGATGACGAAAGCATACATATGACACCCAAAGGCTTCCTTTTATCAAATACGATAATTGCAAAAATACTCGATTAAACAAAAATGCCCCGTGGAGCATAAAGCTTCACGGGGACTTTTTTGTGAGATAAGCCGTCAGCAGCCGCAGCCACAACCGGAATCTCTGCCGCAGTTGCAGCTGCAACCGCCGTTGTCACCACTGCCGCAGCAGCACAGGAGAAGGATAAGAATGATAATCCAAGAACAGTTGCCATTCGCGAAATTGCATCCCATGGTCGTTTCCTCCTTTCTTCTTACACCACATACTATGGCAAAAGGAGGAGATGTGTTACAGCATCAACGAACATTTTTTGAATTCTTTTCGCGCTTGATCCAGACAAGCGAAAGAACAAGCATCACAACAGGGAAAACAACAGCAAACGCAAAACCTGCCTTGATATCCGAACCGAATGCATCGGCAATTCTGCCCGTAAGCGACGGGCCTGAGGTGCAGCCCATATCACCTGCGAATGCAAGCATTGCAAACATAGACGTGCCGCCCATAGGCATTGCAGCACTTGCAAGGCTGAATGTGCCGGGCCACATAATGCCGACAGCCAGACCGCACAGCGCACAGCCTGCGAGCGATAACAGAGGATAGGGCGACGCAACCGTTATAAGGTACGCGGCAATGCACAACGCACTGCTGCCTGCCATAAACTTGCTCAGCGCGATTCTGCCGCCAAACTTGCCGTAGAACACACGGGCAATACCCATAAACACCGCAAACAAACACGGGCCGAGCAAATCGCCCATAGCCTTAGATACACCCAGACCCTCTTCGGCAAAAGCTGAAGCCCACTGGCTCATCGAAAGCTCGCTTGCGCCTGCGCACAGCATCATCATAAACGCAATAACAAAACTCTTCTTTTTAAAATGCGAAAACACACCCGAATGACCGTCCTCCGAAGGGAGTGCATTAATCGGCACACGCATATAGAGAAACGCATTGACAAG
>JAFOBC010000082.1 GCA_017382015.1 Clostridia bacterium | reverse complement strand
TCGGAGCAGGTGCAGTAACTAAGCTCAAAGAGCCGTACGGCGCTTATATTGAACGCATTTTTAATTTCAAGTATCCGTATGAATACAATTCCAGGTTTGATGAGTTGATTAAACGCAAAGCAAGAATATCCGAGTTTTACGCTACATATAATTAACGTAATCTGTTACAATTTCTATATAGTTTGGAGGAAGTATTTTGGAACAGCAAAAGCAATTTAAAGGGCAATCCATGCTCAATGGTGCTCTTGTTCTCGTTGTTGCTACTATGCTTGTTAAAGTTATAGGTGCTATTTATAAAATCCCGCTTACAGCCCTTATCGGTGAAGTTGGCAGGGGATATTTCAGTTCGGCTTATGAAATTTATACACCGATTTATGCGATATCCATGGCAGGACTGCCGGTAGCGGTATCAAAAATGGTATCTGAAAGCGTTACGCTCGGAAACTATAATGATGCCAGGCAGATTTTTAAAGTTGCGCAGAAATTGTTTTTTATTGTCGGTATTGTCGGCACTCTTCTCCTTGTGCTGATAGCTTTCCCTTACGTAATTCTGGGCGACTGTAAAGATAATCTCTGGAGTATTCTTATGATTGCTCCGTCTATTTTCTTTTGCTGTATGATGTCTACTTATCGCGGATATTACGAAGGCTTAAGAAATATGACACCCACCGCTGTTTCCCAGGTTATAGAAGCGCTCGGCAAACTTATTCTCGGCTTAATTTTTTCCAAGGTAATCATTAATATCGGTCTGGATATGTACAACTCCGGGCAGCCTGTTTTCGGTGTTGTTTGTACTACTCTCAGCGAGGCTGACAGCGCAATTGCACCGTATGCTGCCGCAGGTGCTGTATTCGCGGTAACTTTAGGTACAGTTGCAGCGCTTGTGTTTATGATTATTCACAGAAAACTAAAGGGCGACAGTTTCGACCGCACGATGCTTGTCAATTCTCCCAGAGCACAAGATAAAAAGGCTACTTCAAAAACAATGATAACAATTGCCGTACCAATGGTTATCAGCGCGCTCATCACTAACGTTACAAACCTTATTGACAACTTCACTATCAGAACTCGACTTGCACATGCCGTTTCGGAAAATCTTGAGTTTTTCAAAACAACTTTTGCTGCATCTCTTCAGGGTTCAGGCACACTCGATAAAGATATAGGCACTTACCTTTACGGCTGCTATTTTTCAGCACTTGATTTTAAAAACCTTATTACATCTATTACGATGTCACTTGGTGTCAGTGCAATTCCTGCTCTTGCAGCAGCTGTTGCAATGAAGGATAAAAAAGAAGTTGGTTCTACAATCAATTCTGTTATCAGAATCTGTATGTTGGTTGCGGCACCTGCAGGCCTCGGCATTGCGGCTCTTTCAGAGCCGATTATGACTCTCCTTTACGGCGGTACAAATGCTGAAAATCTTATTCCTATCTCTTCTCCGATTGTTATGATTTACGGTATTGCAACGTTTATCCTTGCGCTTTCTACACCGCTTACAAACGTTCTTCAGGCTATGGGCAGGGCAGATATCCCTGCAAAAACGGTTGCAATCGGTGCAGCGATTAAAGTTGTATCCAATTTTATTTTTGTCGGCATACCGGAACTTAATATTTACGGAGCTACAATCGGCACCGTACTTTGCTACACATTCATAATCGCTGCAAATATTTACTTCACTATGAAGGTTTCAGGTTGCAGGATTAAATTCCTTTCCACAATAGTTAAACCTATGATAAGCGCAACTCTCTGTGCGCTGTCTGCATTTGGTACACGTATACTTCTGGCGAACTATCTCACGTTCGGCGATGCGTCAAGCAAACTCAACGGAGCTAATGTTTCTACACTTATCGCCGTAGGAGTGGCTGTTGTTGTATATGCAGTTTGTATGCTTATCATCAAAGGTTTTGCATATGATGACATTATTATGCTACCAAAAGGCAAAAAAATTGCAAAAGCACTTGAAAAATACAACTTAATAGGTTAAAATACCATATTGTGGGTATTATGCTCGATAGGGGTGATATATTTATGGTTTCAGGCTTCGAATTCAAGAATAACTATGTATTCGACGATTTGGTCAGAATTGTTGCTGTTCTTCGCGGTGAAGGCGGTTGTCCCTGGGATGCTGTCCAGACACATATAACAATAAAAAAAGACCTTATTGAAGAAACTTACGAAGTAATTGAAGCAATAAATAAAGACGATAAAGCTCTTCTTTGTGAAGAACTTGGCGATCTTATGCTTCAGGTAGTGTTTCATTCACAGATTGAAACAGAGGCTGACTGCTTCGGTATAGATGAAATCTGTGACGGTATTTGCAAGAAGCTTATTGAGCGACACCCCCATGTTTTTGGTGAGGTTAATGTTGACAGCGTTGATGATGTTCTCACCAATTGGGATGATATTAAGCGCAAAACAAAAAATCAGAAAACAACAACTCAGGCTATGCAGTCTGTTCCGCGCGAGTTGCCTGCGCTTATGAGAAGCACAAAAATTCAAAAAAAAGCTGCCAAAGCCGGTTTTGATTGGGATAATATAAGCGGTGCTCTTGATAAGCTTGAAGAAGAAATTGCTGAACTTCGCGAGGCGATTTCCAATCAGGATGACGACGCTTCATTTGACGAGCTTGGTGATGTACTGTTTTCTGCAGTTAATGTTTCGCGTTACATTGATGTTGATGCCGAAGAAGCTCTGACTGCTTCAACAGATAAATTTTTCTGCAGATTTTCAATCGTTGAGCAGCTTGCAAAAAAGAGAGGCATCGATATGCAGAACACTTCTCTCGAAGAATTGGACAAGCTTTGGGATGAAGCTAAAAAATGTCAATAATACATCAGTATTATAATAAATAAGGAGGAAACAACAATGAACAAAAATGAACTCATCAGTGCAGTTGCTGAGAAATCAGGTCTTTCCAAGAAGGATAGCGAGAAAGCACTTAACGCAGCACTCGAGACAATCACAGCTACAGTAGCAGCAGGCGATAAGGTTCAGCTTATCGGCTTTGGTACATTTGAGCTTCGTGAGCGCGCAGAGAAGCAGGCTCGTAACCCCAGAACTGGCGAGAAGATGACTGTTCCGGCTTGCAAGGCTCCCGCTTTCAAGGCTGGCCAGGCTTTCAAAGACGCTACAAAATAATCGAACAAACATTGGGGGCTGCCAAATTAAGGCAGCCCTTTTCTTTGAGGTAGGTATTATGAGATTAGACAAATATCTTAAGGTTTCACGTATCATTAAAAGACGAACAGTTGCCAATGAGGTTTGCGACGCCAAGCACGTTACCGTCAACGGAAAAATCGCAAGAGCTTCTCTGGATGTAAAGGTTGGCGATATTATCGAAATTCAAATGGGTTCTAACCTGACAAAATATCAGGTTCTGAGTATCAGCGAGCACGCAACAAAAGAGAATGCTGCTTTAATGTTCAAACAGCTCAGCTAGTTATAAAACCCTTTTTATTTGCATATAATGCTGTAAAATGAAAAGGGGAGCATGATATGGAAGACAAGAAAGCACTATCGGAGCATAATCATAATATTGTTCTTGAATCAAGACGAAGATTAACAGCGTCGAGCGTTAAAGAGGTAGAAAGTTTTGACGAAAACAATATTATTGCAATAACCTCACTCGGTGAGCTTGTAATCACAGGAACCGGTCTGCACATAAACAGTTTCAGCACAGATAACGGCGATTTGATTGTAGAAGGCGAGATAACATCACTGTCTTATTCTGATACGGTTACAGCTTCAGGCGGATTTTTTAGCCGAATATTTCGCTGATGTACATAAATGATATATTTCAGCTTAATATACTTTTGTTATCTGTAGGATTCGGATTTTTGCTGGCTGTTATTTATGATTTACCGAGTTTTGTTTTCAATCGATTAAATGATAGGAACAAAAATCCTTTTGTAAAAGATCTATTATATTGTTTTATTTCAACTTTTCTGATATTTATTTATCTTCTGGCAATAAACTTTGGTCGGATCAGAGTATTTATAATTATTGGAATTACCATAGGATATGCTTGTTGGATTGTTTTGCTGAGAAAAGCTGCAGCCAAAGCACTGAGAAAAATTGCAACCTTTTTAAATGCTATGTATAAGTCAACAGCGTATACAGTTTCGCTGCCGATTCGCCCTGTAATTGCCGTTGGTTCAAAGTTTAGGATTAAAATCAATGCTTTTTTTGCAAAAAAAGTTAAAAATTTGAAAAATATATTCAAAACCCACTTGAAAAAGAAATAAAATGTGTTATATAATTATGTGAATCTTTTTATTCAGGTGGAAAAATGAAAAAGCTAAAAAATAAAAGAGTCAGCGTTATTGTTACTATTGCAATTGTAGCTTTGTGTGCACTTCTGCTCATCAATGCGATAGAAATTGGCGTTGGGCTTTTTGATAAATACGATAAAAAAGCAGAGCTGATAAGCGCCAATACCGCTCAGTCAGAAATAAATTCTGAACTCGCAAATCAATTGGAAAAAGAAAACGAGTCAGAAATTTTTGATGATATAGCCAGGGAAGACTATGACTATATCTATCCGGATGAGCGAGTATACGGTGATTCAGCTAATTAATAAAATCAAGGGAGAAACAGCAAGTCTATGCAGTTTGAAATTGGTACAGTAATTGAAGGCAAAGTAAGCGGATTAACAAACTTTGGAGCATTTATATCATTACCGGGCGGCGCTACCGGTATGGTACATATTTCCGAAGTTTCCAATACCTACGTCAAGGATATACATGACTATCTTACTGATGGCCAGGACGTAAAAGTAAAGGTATTGTCAATAAGTCCTGAAGGCAAAATCAGTCTTTCTATCAAGCAAACTGAGGTCGTTGCTGCGCCTGCCGCACCTGCTCCCAGAGCTCCTCGCAGACCGCAAGGCAGACCTAATGTTTGGCAGGGTCAACAGCAATCATCTTCCAGTGAGCCTGCTTCATTTGAAGATATGATGGCCAAGTTCAAGCAGGTTAGTGACGACAAATTTTCTGACCTTCGTCGTTCTAATGATTCCCGATACAGTCAGACCTCAAGACGAGGCGGCAAAAAATAATATTTATAACATCACGCACCGTAAAGTCAGCTTTGCGGTGTATTTTATTAGCGGGGTATTACAATGAGAGAGATAGATGTAAAAATTATTACTCAGGCGGTTGCTGATTTATGCATCAAGGCAAACAAATATTTACCGGAAGATCTGATAGCATTAATCGATGATTGCACCTGTTCCGAGAATAACGAACTGGCCAAAAGCGTTATGAATGATTTGACCGATAATATAGTTGCAGCGCGCAAGCTTGATATTCCAGTTTGTCAGGATTGCGGTATGGCTGTTATTTTTGTTGAAATAGGTCAGGATGTGCATTTTATCAACGGAGATTTAAAAGAGGCTATCAATCTTGGTGTTAAAATCGGTTACGAAAAAGGATATCTCAGGTGCTCTGTTGTTGCTGATCCGTTGCTGAGAGTTAATACAAACGACAATACACCGGCGATTATTCATATTGATATAGTTAAAGGCGATTCCGTTAAAATAACTGTTGCCCCAAAAGGTTTTGGCAGTGAGAACATGAGCTGTTTAAAGATGTTCACGCCTGCATCTGACAGAGATGATATCATTGAGTATGTACTCGACTGTGTCGTTAACGCCGGAGGGAATCCTTGCCCTCCGATAGTATTGGGTATCGGCATTGGTGGCGATTTTGAGCAATGCGCTATTCTTGCTAAAAAGGCGCTTTGCAGAAATGTAAGTTCATCAAACGAAAATAAGTTTTATGCTGATATGGAAGCTGAAATTCTTCGTCTTGTTAACTGCCTTAACATAGGGCCCCAAGGATTTGGCGGAAAAACAACGGCTCTCGCTGTAAATATAGAAACTGCACCTACACATATTGCAGGCTTACCTGTTGCAGTAAACTTCGGTTGCCATGTTACCAGACACGCTTCGACAATTATTTAATTGGTAGTTATTTATAAAATACTTTCACCCTATTTACATTTTATGTGCAATATGCTATAATAATCTTGCAATCAGGAGTGATTATACTTGATTGTAAACTGACAAAGGGGATGTAAGTATGAAAATCACAACTATTGGTCGCAAGTGTACGATTCGAGATTCGTTCAAGGATCACGCCGAAAGAAAACTCAGTAAAATTGATCGCTTCTTCGGAGATTCAGCAGAGGCTAAGATAACCGCAACCGTTGAAAAAACTTGCCAGATTGTAGAAATAACCGTTATCAACAACGGTATGGTTTTCCGTACTCAGGAGCAAGCTGAAAATATGAACGACGCTCTTGATCTTTGTGTAGATTCGCTTATTCGTCAGATAAGAAAAAACAAGACCAGAATCGAAAAGAAAATACGCGATGTTTCTTTTGATGATTTCATCGACGACACAACAGTTGAAGAGGATGAATTTAACCTGGTTCGCACAAAAACTGTAGATCTTCGTCCTGAATCAGTTGAAGAAGCTATCCTTAAAATGAATTTGGTTGGACACAAGTTTTATATGTTCCTAAATGCAGATAACGGAAAAGTTTGTGTAGTTTATGTCAGAAATAACGGAGGCTACGGATTAATTGAGCCTGACATCGACTAATCTTCTTGACTAATAATTATATTTTTATTATAATGTGGGGAGTGGAGAAATCCGCTCCCCATCTTTTTTTGTGTGAGGTTTTGCGACGTATGTCGATTGATTTTTGTATTCCTTGTCTTTTAGGAATGGAAGGTTTTATTGCTGACGAGTTGCGTTCATTAGAAGCAGAGAACGTACGTGCTGAAAACGGCAGGGTATTGTTTTCCGGCGATGAGCATATTTTAGCTCGTGTTAATATTTGCTCTCGTTTCGCTGAACGTGTACAGATTGTCGTCGGTTCGTTTAAAGCTACAACGTTTGAGGAGCTTTTTCAGGGTACCAAATCTCTTGAGTGGGAGAGATGGATTGGCAGCAGAGATGCTTTTCCCGTAAAAGGTTA
>JAFOBC010000081.1 GCA_017382015.1 Clostridia bacterium | reverse complement strand
CAATGTTTATCACATGTTCGTCGGTATTTGTTGGGATAATGTTGATTCATTCTTTTGCGACTCTGGGCTGTAGTCTTATTTTCTTCGAATATCAGTCTGCTCCTTTTACTACAGATGATTTTAAGTATTTTATAGTTTCGTTGATGTTTGAAATTCTTGCTTTGATTTTTGTTTCTTCATTTTTGACCTATTTATGTGCAAATATGAAGAATGTTGGTTTGGTTATCGTTGTTTACGTTGCGTTTGCGTTGAGTTTGGCAATGGTAGGCAGCGTCATTCAGGTGGCGCTAAGCACAATGGGAATGCGATCCTATATTGAAAATGATACACTATTTTCAATGTTAAGTTTTCTGGATAGAATCAATGTTGCGACTTCAACTATGTATATCGGAACAGGTACGGAATATACATTAAAAGATGTTTTATATGCTATTCTGCCGTCGTTGATTGGTATTGCAGGATTTTTAACCTGCGGACTTGCAAAATTCAATAAGAGAGATATAAAATAGTGTAAAATTAATTTACGCTTTTGAGTTGAATAATAACCCATCGGTATTAAATGTCCGGTGGGTTATTATTTTAAAAATAAAACGAGCATTCATAGGTGTTGCCACTTACGAATGCTCGTTGGTGCCGGTGACCGGACTTGAACCGGTACGGTGTTGCCACCGAGGGATTTTAAGTCCCTTGCGTCTGCCGATTTCGCCACACCGGCATATTAACTTCAGCTATGATAATATACCACAGCCGAAGTGATAAGTCAATTATTCTGTTGTGTAGTTATCAAAATAACCCTGGATAAATACAATGGGGGTACCCTTATCGCCTGAGCCGGATGTAAGGTCACAAAGAGAACCTATAAGGTCTGTGAGCTGACGGGGTGTTGTGCCTTCGGAAGCCATCTGACCGACAAGGTCGCCGTCTTTTTCTTGAATCTTGCTCTTGATAGCAGCCTTAAGCTCGTCACCGGAAAGATCTGAAAAATCGTTATCGGCAAGATACTTGAGCTTAAGCTCGTTGGGTGTACCTTCAAGACCTGAAGTATAAGCAGGGGAGACAACAGGGTCAGCAAGCTCCCAGATTTTGCCGACGGGATCTTTGAATGCGCCGTCGCCGTAAACCATAACCTCAATCTTCTTGCCTGTAGCCTCGAAGAGTTTCTGCTGAATTGCATCAACGATCGGCTGGCAATCGCGGGGGAAAAGCTTTACCTGATCTTCGGTAGCTTTGTTAGAACCAAGAAGACCGTAGTTTTCGTTGTAACCGCTGCCGTTAACAGGCGCATTGAGTATTTCGTCAAGACCGAGAACTATTTCGGCTCCTGCAGCCTTGAGTATTCTCTTGGTTCTTGCGCGTGTGTGAATATCACAGCAAAGAACATTCTTAGTGTAGTCAAGTATTGCTTTGGGGTTGTTACCGAATACGATTTCTACGTCAGCGCCGCAATCGCGGATCAGCTGCTCGTAGTATTCAACGTAATCAACACCGGTGAATCTGTGCTTTTCGTAACCGAAAAGCTCTCTGTACTTTTCAAGCGAAAGGACATCTTTATAAGGATCAATACCTTTTTCGTCAAGTGCGTCAATGCTGACAAGATGATTGCCAACTTCATCAGAGGGATAGGAAAGCATAAGAACAACTTTCTTAACACCTTTTGCAATTCTGCGAAGGCAGATAGCAAAACGGTTACGGCTGAGAATCGGGAAAATAACACCAACTGTTTCGCCGCCAAACTTAGTCTTGATATCAGTTGCTATATCTTCAACTGTTGCATAGTTGCCCTGTGCGCGTGCAACAATTGCTTCGGTCATTGCAACTATATCACGATCGTAGAATTTGAAACCCGCATCTGCAGAGGCTTCAAGTACGGAGTCTGTAACAATTTTTACAATATCGTCGCCCTGTCTGATAATTGGTGCTCTTACACCTCGGGAAACAGTACCGATCATACGGCTCATAATGGACACTCCTTGATTAGTAATTGACTGACTTTGTTGAAACATTATTGCTCCAAACAACTGAATAATTATATCACTAAATTTATATTATTTCAATATTTTTTTAAATATTTATATAGATATTTGGCTCTCTTTTACATCAATTTTTGTTAATATTTTAACAAAAGTTAAATTTATATGGTGATTTTTGACGAAAAATCTTGTTTTACTGTACAAACTGATTATTTTGTTATATAATACAAAACACTTTAATGTCATTGGTCTTTGAAAGGAATTAAGTCAATGAAAATCATTGTTGCGGGTGACGGTAAGGTTGGTCTTGCCATAACGCGTCTTTTATCACAAGAAGGGCACGATATAGTTGCCATTGATACCAAAGCTAATATTATTGAACAGAATGGTCTTGATCTTGACGTTATGTCTGTTGTCGGCAACTGTGCTACGATGGATACACTCATTGAGGCCGGTGTTGAGCATACTGATGTTTTGATCGCAACTACAAATGCTGATGAAACAAATCTTCTCTGCTGTCTCACAGCGAGAAAGCTTAATCCTACCATTCATACAATTGCACGTATCAGAAACCCTGAATATACTGAACAGCTTTATAAAATGCGCGAGGATTTCGGTCTCTCACTCATAATAAATCCGGAGAAAGATGCTGCAAAAGAAATATTCCGCCTTTTACAGCTTCCCGGATTCCTTCAGCGTGAAACCTTTGCTAAGGGCAGAGTAGAAATAGTAGAACTGAAAATTGAGGCAGATAGTGTACTTAATGGTGTTCAGCTAAGCAGGATGCATTATGCACTTGGCGGTAAAAAGGTTCTTGTTTGCGCAGTTATCCGCGAGGGTTCGGCATTTATCCCGACTGCTGATACTGTTTTTCGTATCGGTGATCATATTTATGTAACTGCTCCCGTTACTATACTGTCACATATACTTAAAAAGCTGGGCATTACACAGAAACGAATTAAATATGCTATGCTTATAGGCGGTGGCAGAGTTGGTTATTATCTTACCAGACATCTTATTGATGCCGGAATCCGTGTTAAGATTATTGAGAATGACCCTGCAAGATGTGAGCATCTGGCTCAGATTCTTCCTCAGGCGTCAATCGTATTGGCAGACGGCTCATCGCAGGATGTTCTCGAAAGCGAAGGCTTGTCTGAAATGGATGCGCTTGTTACGCTCACCGGTCTTGATGAACAAAATGTTATATCTTCAATGTATGGTAAAACTCGCGAGATTCCGAACGTAGTAACTAAGGTTAACCATATGGATACGACTGGTATGCTTGAAACGCTTTCAGTCGGAGCGATAGTGAGTCCTAAAGAGCTTTCAAGTGCTAACGTTGTTCAATATGTACGTGCTATGGATAATCAGGCCGGTGCTGCAGTTACTCTTCACAAGATAGCAAACGGGCGCATAGAAGCGCTTGAATTTGTTATGAATGAGCGTTCACGTTATCTTGGTGTGCCGCTCAAGAAACTTCAGCTTAAGAGCAAAGTGCTTATTGCCTGTATCACTCATCGTGGAAATAATATCGTACCGGACGGTAATTCGACGTTTGAAATCGGAGATACGGTTATTGTTATCACTAACAGAGATGCTCCCATATTGCAGTTCAACGATATTTTTGCCTGAGAAAGGTTTTATTTCGTAATGAATGTTAAATTTGTATTTCGTATAGTTTCGCTTGCAATTCTTATTACTTCAGCATTTATGATACCGCCGGCAGGTATTGCAATATATGACGGTCAGTTCAAGAATACTTGTGCCTATATTATTTCTATGATATTGATGATATTTATAGGATTTGTTATGTTTGTTGCAACAAGAAATTATAAATCTTCAGTTTATGCACAGGAAGGTGTTGCGGCAACCAGTCTTTCCTGGCTTTCAATTTCTCTTTTTGGTGCT
>JAFOBC010000080.1 GCA_017382015.1 Clostridia bacterium | reverse complement strand
CTTCAACGCTGTATTCGGAAGCGTCAACGTCCTGAATCTCGATTTTTGTGTCTGTCTGCTCTGCTGTGTACCAGCAGAAGCCGCGTGATGATGCTGTGTCACCGTTAACGGTAACAGAGAGTCTTGTGGGTGCTGTGCCTGTTGCTGTTTCTTCTGCGCTTGCAAAGCAAACTGCACATGAAGCGAGAAGGCATACGCACAGCACAACACTGAGAATACGCTTGAAGTTTTTCATTTGTGTTTTCCCCTTTAACATTTATTTTTATTTTTTATCGACTGCTTTAAGATGGATGACGAAGCTTGAGCCGTCACTGCGAGGAAGATTTTTGAAGTTGAAACCCGCATTCATAAGCAGAGCACCCGAATGAACCTCACAGGTTTCGTCATCGTAATAATACTTCTCGGGATCAAGACCCTTAAGACGCACGTAGAATGTTGAATTTTCGCATCTGAGCATTGTGACAAAGGTGAAGATTGCCTCATTCTTATCCTGCGATACGTAACCCCATGCACAGCGGTGACCGTTTGCTGTGGGAGCAATAAGCCTGTAGAGATCGCCGTTATGAATTACATCGTAATACTTGTGGTAATCCTTGACCTGACGCTTGATTATGCGTAGGTCGGAATCGCTGAGCTTAATCGGGTCAAGCTCATAGCCGAACGTACCGCTCATTGCAACGTTGCCCTTTGTCTCGTAGCCTGTACGGTCACAAGCAGAAACGTGTGCACCGACGGTTGAAACAGGATAGCAGATTGAAGTACCATACTGGATTGAAAGGCGCTCAATCGGGTCGGTATTGTCGCTGCACCAGATCTGCGGTGAGTAATAGAGCATACCGGGATCAAAGCGTCCGCCGCCGCCCGAGCAATTTTCGAGCAGGATGTGCGGGAATGTATCGACAATTCTGCCCATAAGCTCATATGTGCCGAGGATAAAGCGATGGAAGAACTCCTGCTGACGCTCTACGGGAAGAAGCGCCGAGCCTGCCTCGGAAATATTGCGGTTGAAATCCCACTTGACGTAATCAATATTATTGTTGCTTAGAATGGCGCACATCTGCTCGTAGATATTGTCACGCACATCCTTGCGTGTCATATCGAGTATGTACTGGTTTCTGCCTATTGAGTTCACGCGCTCAGGCACGTGAATACACCAATCGGGATGTGCACGGTAAAGGTCGGAATCGGGAGAAATCATCTCCGGCTCAAACCAGATGCCGAACTTAAGGCCGAGTGCGTTTACACGCTCAATAAGGCTTGAAAGGCCGCCCTTGAGCTTATCTTCGTTTACAAACCAGTCGCCCAGTGAGCTTCTGTCATCGTTACGCACGCCAAACCAACCATCGTCCATAACAAGCATCTCGATGCCTATCTCTTTAGCACGCTCAGCAAAGGCAACAAGCTTATCATCGTCAAAATCAAAGTAAGCGGCCTCCCAGCTGTTGATAAGCAGCGGACGCTTTTTATTTTTCCATTCGCCTCTGATGAGGTGATTATTGTAAAGCCTGTGGAATATACGGCTCATTTCGCCGATACCTTCTGCCGTATATACCATAACAAGCTCGGGAGCGGTAAAGCTCTCGCCTGCTTCAAGTCTCCAGCAGAAATCCGTGGGGTTGATACCCATAATGAGTCTTGTTGCGCTGTTGAAATCAACCTCGATATCAGCTGCAAAGTTACCGCTGTAAACAAGGTTGAAGCCGTATGCTTCACCGAAATCCTCAGTTGCGGTATCGTCTGCAAGAGCTACAAAGGGGTTGTATGTATGGCTGGATGAGCCGCGCTTGCTTGCAACCGCCTGAATGCCGTGCTCAAGGTGACGTGAAACAAGGGTACGCTCCTTGCACCACATACCGTAGTGATGAATCATATTGTAATTCATCGTCGGCAGGTCGATGCAAGCGCTGTATGCACGCTGAATATCCATCGGCTTGTCCGACGTATTTTCAACACGCACCCAACGTGTCATCGCACCGTAATTTTCGAAAACCGTGTAGTAAAGATAAACTACCGCACCCGTTACCTTATCGAGCGTTTTAACCTCAAGGGTAGTTGCATCGTCATCTGTCATTGTATAGAGTGACGGCAGACCCTCAAGCGCAGGCTTGCCCTTGATGACTCTGTGACTGACGTAACGGATATCCGTTGAAGCGTTGCCGTGGTGGTTGCGGATTGCAAGAGCTGAAATACGCATATCGCCTGTACCGTTACAGCTGTACTCCATCGGCCAGCTGTCACAGCTGAAGCCGTGCTCGCCTATAACAGCATTTGCCGGGCTGAAAGAAGCGTTGCAGTTGCGCATTGCAAGGTCTGCTACACCGTTATCGGGGATATATGCACCGTAATAGAGGTGAATGAGGTAATCCTGCTCAAACACCTGGAAGATATAACTGGAAGTTTTTGTGTCGAGTTTAAAGATTTTATTTTCGCTGTCAAAACTGATTGGCATAATTATAGCACCTCTTCTTAATTTCTATAATATAGTATAAAAAAGAAAAATTCAACAAGAAAATGCAAAGCTCAGAACGGTCTTTGCATTTTTATTTATCAGCCGACAGCGTTGATAACAAACTCAACGACTGAAGCAACCGCATCCTTAACGCCGCTCCAGTCAACCTCTGTTAAAGACTCGACAACTGAGATAAAATCAAAATTCTCGATAAAAGTTACAAATGCCTTTGCAATAGCTGAGATATAATCCATTTTTGCACCTCCTGCTCAAATTCTGTAAATTATAATCTGTTGATTTTTTGCTGTAATCAGTTAAAAATCCTGCTCACCAGACGTTCAATCGATTTGCCGTCAACCATATCAAGGTTGATTGCTTTGAACCGGTCTGCCCTGTCACACTTGCCTGCATCACGCACAGCGGCAACAAGCTCACCCGTGTTTGCGGCAATTTCACCCGGCACATAAGCGCGGTAGTCAAAATAAAACGGTCGGCGCGAAGTATACTCATCAAGATCGGGAGCGAAGAAAACGCAGGGCTTATCGAGCAAAACAAAGTCCATACAGATTGAAGAGTAATCGGTTATAACCGCATCGCTGATAAGTGTCAGGTCGTTTACGTTTTTCACGTCTGTCACGTCAATTGCACCGTCAATTCTCGCTGTGCCGTGCACCTGCGGATGGAGCCTGACAAGCAGGCAATGCGTATCACCCAGAGCTTTTTCAAACTCAGCATAATCACAGTGAGAAAGGAACTGAGCATCAAGCTCGGGGTCATCACGGAAAGTAGGAGCATAGAGCACAATTTTTTTACCCTTGCTCTGCGGATACTTCCGCTCAAACTCTTCACGAAGCTCAGCAGTATTCTCAGCCCTGAGCAGCACGTCTGCCCTTGGCGAACCGATAGGCAATACTTTTGATTTTTCAACACCGAAAGCGCTTGCATAAATATCCGCAACACCTGTCGAAGAGCAGGTAACAAAGCTGAGCTTTTTGTTTGCAGCAAGCTCACGCGCACGGATATCAGCAGGCTGATCAATATCCAGACCGAATTTTTTGAAAGCGCCCTCAGCGTGCCACAGCTGAACTATAACCGCTTCATCTCTGAAGTTAAGATAGCCCAGCGGCATAAAATTATCATTCATAAAAACGTACTTTGCCGTAGCGAGCAGGTATGCTTTTTTTGTAAAAAACACTACTGCCTTCGGCACAGAAGAAAAATCAGCGTGAGAAATAAAGCCGATTTCATAGCCGCCTCTTCGCTCAAGCTCTGCCTTCACTTCACCCAGGCTGTCGTTGAAAGCCGCGTTGTGCGGTGAAAGCAAGACAACCCTGTTCCGCTTTATACGGAACAGGGTGCGTGAAATATTAAAGAAAAGAGCAAACAAACGATAAAATAAACTTTTCATTATTTAGCCCAATCAATAACAGTTTTGCCGAAGCTTCTGTGATAGTCAAGGTCGAATGCACGGTGAATATCCTGAATGCTTTCAACCCTTATAACGTCACCTACGAGGTTATCGAGATAATTCACAAGCCTCGGATGCTTTGTGTAAAGCTCTACCGACTTTGCAAAATCCTCAACGCCGCTGCGTGATGAGCCGAAGAGCCTCAGACCTTTTTCAAGAACCATACGCGTATTGATACCGACGTTGTTTTCGCTGACACCCATAAGAGAGATTGTGCCCTCGGGGTTGATAAGGTCGATAATCTGGTTGATTGCGGGCTGACATCCGCCGCCGCCAACACACTCAAACGCATGGTCTACGCTGATGCCTGCAGGCACGTGGTCTACATGATATGCTCCCTTTGCAAATGAGAAGTAGGAGAGCTTTTCCTCAACCGTACCAAAGATGTAAAGCTCTGTTTCAGGGTAGAGATAGTGCATTACAAGCGCTGTGATATAGCCGACGTTGCCGTCACCCCAGATGCCGACCTTATTGCGGCGTGAGTGAGCAATTTTATCAAAGCGTGAAATTGCGTGAACGCTTACGCTGACAAGCTCCGTGAACGAAGCCACGTTCATATTCATATCTGCAGGCAGCTTTACAACTCTGTCGGGCGCGGCAGTAATGAAATCCTGCAAAAATCCGTCGTAACCGCTGGAGCGGAAATAGCTCGAGCGCAGATAATTTTCTGCAACAATACTATCCTGCTCGGTAGGTGTGTTGGGTACGGGTACAACGAAATCGCCGACAGCATAAGTGCCTGTCGGGTCGTAAACAACCTGCGCAACACACTCGTGAGTGAGCGCCATAGGCAGTTTTGCCTTGAGCGCCTCGGGTGAGCGCATACCCTGATAATAGCGTTGGTCAGCCTTGCAGACAGAAACCTTATAGGGGCGCATAACAACCTCGCCCGCCGTAAGGTCAAGCGCTTTGTATGCAACCTCTATCATTCTGGGGGAAACCAACTGATATACTGCATTAATCATTTTTTATCCCTCTAAATCATCTGTTGCACCGATGAGTGACTGTGCAACCTTCATATCAAACGGATATGTGATTTTGATATTGAAAACCTCACCCTTGAGCACGTGAACGTGTTCGCCCTTGAGCACATACATTTTGCACGCATCGGTAAGGATATTCTTCTCTTCATCTGTAAGAGACTCAAAAATTTCTTTAAGTCTCTTTGCTTTGAATGACTGCGG
>JAFOBC010000079.1 GCA_017382015.1 Clostridia bacterium | reverse complement strand
TCCCTTGACCTTGTTTGCGGCAATCGAGATACCCACACCCGTGCCGCAAATAAGGATACCGCCGTCGCACTCACCGCCGGCTACTGCCTGCGCCACAGCTTTGGCAAAGAGCGGATAATCGGTACGCTCATCGCTGTGCGTGCCGAAATCCGTTACGTCAATACCTCGGCTTTTCAGGTGATCGATAACGTGTAACTTCAGCTCAAAACCAACGTGGTCACAGCCTACTGCAATTTTTTTCATTTCGCGTTTTCCTTTGTAACAACGTAGGAATCAACTGGTATCATCTGTGGCTCGACGGCAGGGTCAAGCTTCGGCTTTTCCTTGACTGCTTCAACCATTTTGCGCAGTGATGCCGCGCCTATTTCCGCAGGGTCCTGCGCAACCGTTGCATCAAGCTGACCTGCCTTGATTGATTCAAGCGCCTCTGCTGAGCCGTCTGTGCCGACAACCGTTATTTTGCCGAGCTTGCCTGCGTTGATAACCGCCTGCAGAGCACCAAGCGCCATAGTATCGTTACAGCAGTAGATTGCCTTGAGGTTGGGGTACATCTGGATATAGCCCGTTGCTGTATCGAGCGCCTTCTGTCTGTCCCAATCGGCAGGCTGTGAAGCTACGAGTTTGATGTTTTTAGCATTCTTGAACGCATTGGTAGCGCCTGTTTTTCTCGATTCACCTGAGGCGTTGCCTGCCTTGCCCTCGATAATCGCAACGTCGCCGCCGTTCTCGCCGAGCTTATTTATAATAAAGTCTGCTCCCTTTTTGCCGACAGCTTCGTTATCTGTTGTAGCAAAAGCGATAACACTGCCGCCTGCGTTGCGCAGGGTTTCGATATCAATTTTTTCGTCGATGTTCATAACGTAAATGCCCTTTTCATTCGCCTGCACAATGCCGTTGATAAGGTTTGTGGGCGAAAGCGGAGCAACACCGATTGCTTTATAGTTTTTGGTGAGGCAGTTTTCGAGAATTGTGAGCTGGCCTGCGGTATCTTCCTCATTCTGTGCGGCAAAAATATCGACCTTAACGCCGAGCTTTTTTGCCTCTTCCTCAATACCCGTTTTCATCTTTGCCCAGAAATCGTTTGAGAGAGTTTTGAGAATAATCGCATAGTCTGCCCCCGTTGCCGTGCCTGTAGCATCGGTGCTGAGGGGATTTGTTGTGTCGGGGTCACCCTTTTTGCCGCAGGCGGCAAGCGTGCAACCTATTACGGCAACAACTGCGATGAGTGCAATGATTTTTTTCATTTTCATATATTTACCTCTTTTCTTCAGTTTATTTTATTATTCCCGATTTGGCTGAGATATTCATTGAGCGCATAATCACCTGCGCCGAAAACTCCGCTCTGCTGATCGTGCTTTGTAAAAATGATGTTCAGGCTCTGCTCGGGGTACGGCCGCCGCACAAGCTCGCGCACCGAATCAGACAGCAAGCCCTTCGGGAAACACGACATATCTGCAACACCGCCGCCGATTACACAGCAATCGGGATCGAGAATATTGATTTCCGTTGCGATAGGTACGGCAAGGTCGGCTATAAATTTGCGGATAACGGGACTGTTGGCGTGCCGCTCAAAAATCTTTTTTATATCGGTTGCGGCAAAATGCTCCGCCGCAATTATTTCAAGCGCTTTGCCAGAACAGCGTGTTTCGATACAACCGATGTTGCCGCAGGTGCATTCATCGCGGCTGTCCATAATAGGTATGTGCCCAAGCTCGCCTGCCGCACCGTTACAACCGCCGTATAATCTGCCGCCAAACGAAATCGCGTTGCCAAAGCCTGTACCGATATAAAAGCCGAGCACTGTTTTTTCGCCCGAAAGCCCGAGCTTTGCTATATCATTATGAAGCAAAAAATTGACGTCCCTGTCTGCATAAACATCAAACCCAAGCTCCGACTCAAAATCGGGAGTGAAGCTCACCCCGTCGAAAGCTTTCAGATTCGGCGAAGAGAGCACGGTTTTTTTATCCTTACTGACTACCGCAGGCAGACCTATACCCATCGCCTTTATCCTGCCCTCAAAGCCGCTTTGCTTGAGATAAACCTTAATCTCCCTGAGCAGAATATCCCTCGCATCACCCTGCTGAAAAACACTGCTTGGCGTGCGCGTGAACGAATAAATCTGACCGTTGCCGCCGACAACACCCATACGGAAATTTGTGCCGCCGATATCAATTCCGAGTGCGTAAATATCGCTCAAAGCTTCACCTCCGTTACAGCTTCAAAATCCGCGCTCATCTTCTCCCACGCACGCTCAAGGTTGGAATCAAGCGCAAACA
Organism: Clostridia bacterium; assembly: GCA_017382015.1. Lineage (GTDB taxonomy): Bacteria > Bacillota > Clostridia > Oscillospirales > Acutalibacteraceae > UBA8612. The sequence continues at coordinate 5,310 of JAFOBC010000079.1, read as the reverse complement.
GACCCGACGAGCCGACAACAAAGCTCTCTGCGCCTGCGCTGTAAAGCTCGGCAAACGTGTTGCGGTTGCAAGCACCGTCCACCTCGATAACGTAACGGTAGCCGTTTTTCTCCTTGAGGTTGCGAGCCTGCTCTATTTTTTTGAGCATTTCGCGGATAAACGGCTGACCTGCAAAACCCGGGTCAACGGTCATAACCGTAATTTTATCGAGCAGATGCATATAGTAGCCTGCCGCAGAGAGTGCTGTTGCAGGGCTGAAAACAGCGCCCACCTTGCACCCCGTTTGCCTGATTGCGTTTATCATACGGAAAGCGCAAGCCTCGACCGTTTCTGCCTGGAAGCTGATACAGCCTGCGCCTGCGGCGCTCAACCCCGCCACGTAATCCCACGGGTTTGTGACCATCAAGTGGCACTCCAGCGGTTTTTTGGCAACCGATGAAGCCGCACGCACAAAATCGGGCGAGAGCGTAAGATTCGGCACAAAGTGACCGTCCATTATATCCACATGGTAAGAATCGCACCTTGAATTGAGCACCTCAAGCTGTGCGCCCATATTTAAAAAATCCATACACATAAGCGACGGACTGAAACAAACTGACATAAAAAATCCCTCCTACTTATTGCCTGCAACAAATCTGTCCAGAGTTACCGAGCCGATAATCAGCGCACCCATAACAACCTGCTGAAGTGTGCTTGAAACCGAAAGCAGATTCATACCGAAATTGATAACGCCTATAATCAATCCGCCCATCACAACACCGAAGATTTTACCCTTGCCGCCAAAGAAGCTTGTGCCGCCGATTATCGCCGCGGCAATGGCATAGGTCTCAAACCCGGTTGCGGCGGCAGGCTCTGCCGAGCCGACACGGCCAAGCAATACAACGCCTGCAAGACCCGCACAAAGACCCGAGATGATAAAAACAATCAGAGTATGGAGCTTAACGTTTATGCCCGAATACCACGCGCTCTCCTTATTGCCGCCAAGGGCATAGATATTGCGGCCAAGCTTTGTTTTGCCGGTAAGAAAAGCGAGCACAAGCGCCGCGGCAAAAGCCACCAGCGCAACTACGGGCACAACGCTGATACGCTGTGCCATAAAACGCGTAAACGACGCAGGGAAGCCGAAAACAGCGCTTGAATCGGAAATAATCAGCGTAACGCCGCGGAATATTGCCTGCGTACCGAGCGTAATAATAAACGGGTGCAGACCCGTGCTGTTGACGAGAATACCGTTGATGAAGCCGAGCGCCGCACCGAGCAGAACTCCGAGCACAACCGCCGCAACAGGCGGCACGCCCGACACCATAAGCTGTGCCGTAACCATACCGCTGAGTGCTGTTACCGAGCCTACGGACAAATCAATGCCCGCAATGAGGATTGCAAAAAATTCGCCCAGAGCGATGAGGATGTTTACAGCACTCTGCGATAAAATCTGCGTTACTGTTGAGGGCTGAAAAAAGAAAGCGGGACGAAGAACGGCAAGCATAACGAGAAGAATAAGAAGTATGCCGAGCGTTCCGTAGCGCTGCCACGCTGTTTTAAATTTTGTCATTGCTTATCTCCCCTTTTTCCGCTGTGGAAGCGGCAATTATTTTTTCTTCGGTTGCCTGCGCGCGAGGGAAAACGGCAACAATGCGCCCCTCTCTGAAAACGGCGATTGTGTCGCAGACAGCGAGCAGCTCAGGCAGCTCGGAGCTGACAACAAGCACGCCCCTGCCCTCATCGGCAAGCGCACGCATAAGCGTATATATCTCACCCTTCGAGCCAACGTCAATTCCCTTTGTCGGCTCATCAAAAATAATTATCTTTGAATCTGCGGCAAGCCACTTGCCCAGAATCACCTTCTGCTGGTTGCCGCCCGAAAGCTCTGTGATATTCTGACGGGTGGAGTAGCATTTGATGCTCAGCCTTTGCTTCTGCTCCTCAGCCCAATTCTCCTCGTTCCTGCGGTTTACCAAGCCGCCGATTCCGCCAAGAGTTGAACGCTTGACAAACGGCAGAATCGAAATATTTTTCATAATGCTGAAATTGTGGAAAAATCCCGTTTGCCGTCTGTTTTCCGTCACCATTGCAAGCCCGTTTTTGATTGCGCGGTACGGTGTTGAGCTGTTTATTTTTTTGCCGTTCAGAAAAATTTCGCCCGATGCTTTGGGCTCAGCGCCGAAGATACAGTTCATCATCTCACTGCGCCCCGACCCGACAAGACCCGAAAAGCCGAGAATCTCACCGCGCCGCAATCTGAAAGACACATCCTTCACCTTGCCGTCCTTACGCGAGAGCTTGCGCACCTCAAATATGGTTTGCGCCTTTTCAAAATCTGCGTTTTCGTGCTGATAGCTTGAGCTTATCTGCCTGCCTACCATCATCGCAACAAGGTCATCCTGCGTAACCTGCGCCACATCCTTTGTGCCGACGAGCGTGCCATCCTTGAGCACGGTTACCCTGTCGCCTATCTCAATAATTTCGCCGAGCTTATGCGAAATAAAAACTATGCCTGCGCCCTCTTTTTTCAGCTCTCTTATCACGTCAAAAAGGTGGCTGACCTCGCTTGAGGTGAGCGAGGTTGTCGGCTCATCCATAATGATAATGCGGCTGTCGGCGGCGAGTGCTTTTGCAATTTCCACCTGCTGTTTTTCGGATATGCTCAGCTGTTCTACAAGGGTTTCGGGGTCAGCTTTAAGCCCCACCTTTGCGAGCAAAGCTTTGGTGCGGCATTTCATTTCGCCGTAATCCACCAACTCAAACGGCCCCAACTTTTTGCACGGCAGGTTGACGACAAACAGATTCTCCTGAATCGACAGCTCGTCAATTACACTCAGCTCCTGATAAATTACGCTGATTCCGCACTCTCTTGCATCCTTCGGGCTGAGCGAATCGTAGCTCCTGCCGCCAACGGTAATGCTGCCTCCCGTAGGCTTGTGCACACCGCTGAGAATTTTCATCAGCGTAGATTTACCTGCGCCGTTTTCGCCAAGAAGCACGTGCACCTCGCCCGGCATAATATCAAAAGAAATTCCGTCAAGCGCAGTTACACCCGGAAACTTTTTGCTGACGTTTTTCATTGTTACAAGCGGCTGTATTTTTCATCACACCTTTTCTTTTCGCTTTGGTTTAGTATGCTCTGAATCATCTGCTTTTATGTTTTGCACGGTTTTTGGCGATAAATTTTTTGTTTTGTCTTGACAAAATGCAGTATGTTAAATGTATAATATTAATAGCAAAGGAGGATGAATTTATGAATAAGGTTATAACCGTAAGCCGTGAATTCGGAAGCGGAGGCCGCGAGTTTGCACGCCGCCTTGCCGACAAGCTCGGCTTTGCATATTACGACAGCGAAATTATATCTGAGCTTGCAAAGCGCACAAGCCTTGCTGAAGAATACATCTCAAGCCTCAACGAGCGTTGCCCTGCTCCGCTTATCCCAATCAGCATCGGTCAGACTTTTTCGCCCGCGATTGACGTGCGCTGGGAGCACCACAACACAATCTTCACCGAGCAGACGGCCCTGCTCAAGGAGCTTGCCAAAAAATCGGACTGTGTTATAGTAGGCCGCTGTGCAGACTACACCCTGCGCGAGTTTAACCCCATACGCATCCGCCTCTATGCTGAGCTTGATGCAAGGATTGAACGCTGTAAATCAAGAGCGGACAAAACAGAAAAACTCAGCGACCGCGAAATAAAACAGAAGATTAACGAGGTGGACAAAGCGAGAGCAAAGTATTACCTTTTTTACACGGGCAAAAAGTGGGAGGATGCACTCAACTACGATATCTGCATCAACACAACGGGCAAAAACATCGCAAAGCTTGTTGAAGATTTTGCCGCAACAATAAAATAAAAAAGAGAGAGCTGTATCGGCATTGACCGATTAGGCTCTCTTTTAGTTTGACAGAAATGACATTTTATGGTATTTTTATCAAAACAATCAGCGAAAGGTGAAGAGAAAAATGAAATCAACAGGTATCACACGCCAGATTGACAGCGCAGGCAGAATTGTACTGCCAAAAGAGCTGCGCACAATGCTCGACATCAAAGAAAACAGCGACTACCTTGAAATTTTCACCCAGGGTGAATTTATAATGCTGCGCAAATATGCACCTGCCTGCGTTTTCTGCGACAGCACGGAAGATGTTATAGACTTTATGGGCAAAAAGGCATGCCGTGCCTGCGCGGCGGAGCTTTTTGAAAAATCACGCAACCTGTAAATGAGAGGAGAGCGTGAAAATGAACGACGAAGAAAAACTGCTCATCGGGCGGCTTGAGGAGCTTGCCGCAAGGAGCCGCAACAGAGGAATCTGGGTTTACTCCGATTTCCTGACAACCGCTCAGCAGGCTCTGCTCACCTCGCTGAAGCTCGGCAGTATTATATTTGACGGCGGCTATGATGGCGCAGAGCGGCGCATTGCCTGCTTTGGAAGCGAGGATGAATGCGGCTACGAGCCCTGCCCCGATTGCGTATGGCTTGCTATCGAACCCGTTGCCAAAAAATTTGCCGATGAGCTGACACACCGCGATTTTTTCGGCTCTGTAATGACATTGGGGCTTCGGCGCGAGGTGCTTGGCGACATAATAGTTTTTGACAACTGCGGCTATCTGCGCTGTATGAGCAATGTGAGCGAATATATAAAAGAAAACCTCACCAGAGTCAAGCACACAACGGTTGCCTGCCATGAGGTTGATGCGCCGCCCGTTGAGAGCGTTGCCCTGCCGGATGAGGAAGAATTTGTTATAGCCTCCGAGCGGCTGGACGCACTCATCGCCGCTGTGTACAACGTATCGCGAAGCATCAGCAAAGAGCTGATACTGCAGGGCAAAGTGAGCATCAACAGCATACTGACCGAAAACCCTGCCGCTCAGCTCAATGAGCACGACACCGTTTCTGTAAGAGGCAAGGGCAGATTCATATACGAAGGCATACTGCGCGAAACCAAAAAAGGCAAACTGCGCGCAAGCGTAAGGGTGCACAAATAAAAAAGGAGCTGTAAATTTTTACAGCTCCTTTGATTTATGCGTTTTCGAATTTTTCGTTATATGCCTTGATTGCGTTTTCAATTACTTCCATTGCTTCACGCTCATCCATAACCTCATCAACGGCGGTATCCTTTTTCTCGAGTGCTTTATACACGGTGAAGAAGTGGGACATTTCATCGTAAATGTGGCGCGGCAGGCTGAAGATGCTGCGGTAACCGTTGTAGTTGGGGTCTGAGAAAGGAATTGCAATAATCTTTTCGTCAGCCCTGCCGTTGTCAAGCATCTTGATAACGCCGATGGGATAGCACCTGACAAGAGTCATCGGGTGAATCGGCTCGG